>CAZGDJ010000062.1:0-8153 GCA_964524635.1 uncultured Rikenella sp.
CATAAGAGAGAGACTGTTTAGCTGATTGATAATACCTGCTTCCTGATCAAGAAACCACCATCCTGAACCAAACTGTACTTTCCCTGCCACAGTTCCATCCTGGAAGTTACCTGCCATAGTGGCAACTAAGTCATTATCGCGTGGATTAAGGTTATATAATATGGTCTTTGCCAGTTTACCATCAATTTCAAGGCTGTCAAGGAACCTTGAGAGGTTTTTGGCTACTGTGAAATCGCCGATAGAATCAAACCCGGTATCAGGTCCAAGTGTTCTAAGAAGCCTGCTGTTATTATTTCTTAAGGCTCCATAATGGAACTGCTGCGTCCAGCCTTTCTCCCAGTCCATAATAGCAAACTCATAGAGCATTGCAGACTTGAATTTTGAAATTTCCTCACTACTAAGAATGCGACCCATAGTTACTTTTTTGAAAATAGAGTCTATATCCTTTGCAGTATAATCATCGGCATAAAATTCTTCAATACCATGGTCGCTAAGTTTACAGCCTGCTTTTGCGAAGAAATCCTGTCTTTTTCTTAGTGCTTCAAGCAGCGAATCAAAGTTATTTATTGAGACGCCGGAAACATCTGACAGCTTCTGTAAATAGTTCTTATATTTTTCAGGGTCTTCTACGGCCATTGCCTTGTCAGGTCTCCAGGTAGGAAGCACTTTAATATCAAATCCTTCATTTTTCAGTGCGAGGTGGCTAGCAAGACTGTCAACAGGATCATCAGTTGTACAAACGACTTGCACCTTAAATTTCTTCATAAGTCCACGGGCAGAGAAACCTGGTTTCTGAAGCATAGCAGAGCATTCATCATATATTTCAGCCGCAGTAGAGGGATTAAGGATTTTGCCGATGCCAAAGACTCTTTTAAGCTCCAGGTGTGTCCAGGCATAAAGAGGATTGCGCATCGTATAAGGCACTGTCTCAGCCCATTTATCAAACTTCTCTCTGTCAGTACTCTCTTTACCGGTACAGTATTTTTCACTTATACCATTAGTCCTCATAGCACGCCACTTGTAGTGGTCACCCTCAAGCCATAACTGACCAAGATTATCAAATTTCCTGTCAGCAGCAATAAAATCAGGGTTCAGATGACAGTGATAGTCTATTATGGGCATTTTTTCAGCATGCTCATGATAAAGCTTCTTAGCTGTCTCATTCTGCAGAAGGAAGTCCTCATTTATAAAATCTTTCATAATTTTTGGAGCGTTGCTGATTTTACTTTCCGAAAAGCCTTAGAATGTGCCGATCATAAAGGTTCTCTGAGACACACCCTGCAATAACGACTTTGTTTTCCTTCAATGCATCGGTATACTCTTTACCAAGGTCCGAAGCAACCTTATATCCAACATGTATCAGTTGCCTGAAACTGGGGTTGTAAGACATATTTCTCTGAATATGCCGGAGTGTGTCAGAATATTTTATGCTGGTCCATTTGTCTACCTCATCGGGAGATGGAAGAAGCTCAGGTTTTATATCAATTACTGTGGCATAGGGCTTACATAGTTCCTCCCTCTTTTCATAAGCTTTTCGGTAGATGGTCTTTGCAATCTTCAGCCCTTTTTCTCCTGCAATGGAGAGTCCGATAACTTCTTCAAGCCATGTGGTCCCTGCGGTTTTAATGTGTATTCCCTTATTGTGTTTCTTTATCACAGAGGCCATAACCGGATAAATTGAAAACTTATCACTTCCCGAATGAACACTGAGTTTCAGATTCTCCGGAAGGCCAAATTGTTTAACGGCATAGTCTATCACAAGAATGTCTTCTTCGAACTCTTTGCCAAACTGGGCAATATCTCCCTCATAATCAACTCCTTTATTAAAGCGGCCGGAAAATTTCGGGGCGATGGTCTGAACTGGTATTTTCAATTCAGCAAGTCCCTTGAGAATGAACAGCATATCAAGTGGTTTCTGAGGTTCATCGACCTCGTCCATTGATACTTCAGTAATAAATGTTCCTTCTCCTTTTATTGTCTTTATGTGACTGTATATAGCAGCTGCTTCATTGAGGGCGTACAGGAATTTGGATGCAAAATTTTCAAGGTAAGTATCGCTGACTGAAAAACTGTGGTCAATTCCGGGTATCTTAAGAATTCCGCAAAACTCTTTGTTCCTTTCAATAAAACCCGCTATATCTGTATCTGCCGCTCTTTTTCCAATATAATCAGCAACGTCAAGCGTGAAGAAATCAGAATGCGTAATAAACCTGCTTACATTTGTCAGGTTAATATGGTCAGCGTCAACAAAGTATGAGCCTGAATATTTAAGCGCTTTCACTGCTGCCTCGGCTTCTGCCCTCACATCTGAAGGTTCTGTATGAATAATATTATGTTCCCTGTTCGATTTGTTCCAGACGGGTACAATATCTACACCCAGGTTTGTTTTTGCTTTCAGAATTGCGGTTAGCTGAGCTTCACCCTGGTGAGAAAACCTGTCACCCATGCCTAGAGAATACTTCCCAATATTCATTATTCCGGTCATTTAATATCGTAAACCTAAAGTCGAAAATTACTAAAAAAATATCACAGTTCAGAATACTCTTATTTCATCCTCTCGCCATTGATAATCAGATTATTGAAGATCACTCTGTCAGCGCCTTTGACAGAATTGCCTTTCATTACTCCATCAAATTTGCAGTTTTTTAGTGAAATATCTGTAACATTTATCGACTCATCCAAACCAATGATATAAACCCCGTATTTACTTTCATCAGATGTAATATTTTCCAGGTTTACGTTGCGTACAATAGGAGGAAAGTCCCTGAGACAATTCTCATGGGGCTCATACTTAAGGTTGATATTCAGGACGGCTTCAGAGCAACGGCCTACCCTGATATTTCTAGCATTGATGTTTTCAATGATTCCGCCACGGCAATCGGAGGTCTTGATCCTTATAACTCTCAATAAATCAGGGCTATCCATTTCGCAGTTTTCAATAAAGAGGTTTGAAAATCCTCCGGATATCTCGCTTCCTATTACCACGCCTCCATGCCCGGCTGCCATACGACAGTCACGCACTATAATGTTACGACTTGACCGGCTCCATTTCCGGCCGTCATTATTGCGCCCTGATTTAATTGCAATGCAGTCGTCACCAGTGTTAAAATAGCAGTTTTCTATCAAAACGTGATCACATGATTCCGGATCACAGCCGTCGGAATTAGGGCCAAGACTTTTAATTGTCAACCTGCGGACAATAATATTTTCTGTTAAAAGAGGATGGATAACCCAGAAGGGTGAGTTAAGCAACGTCAGGTCTTCAATCAGAACTGTGTTGCAATTGCAGATATTAATCAACTGAGGGCGAAGAGCATCCTCCAGGCTGAAGACTCTTTCTTCAACAGGAGTCTGGTTTTGCTCATAGCTCATCAATATGGGTCTTCCTGTCTTTATTTGTGAGTTCATTCCTTCTTCCCATCCGTATTCAGGATTGCCATTCATCCACCACCAGTCTTCATTTGAGGCCTGCCCGTCAATAATACCATTTCCGGTCAAGGCGATATTGGTCTGGCCATAAGAATAAATCAAAGGATGGATGTTGTAACAATCCATACCTTCCCAGCGGGTAAGCACAGGTGATTTATATAGTTGATAGTCAGTTGAGAAGACAAGTTTTGCATTCTTTGAGATATGCAGATTGACATTACTCAGGATAGTAACCGGGCCTGTATACCATATACCCGATGGCACCAGCACCACACCACCTCCTGAGACATTACATTTTTCAATTGCTTTTCCTATGGCAATTGTATTCAGAAATGATGAGTCATTTGCTATTGCGCCAAAATCAATAATGTTAAAAGTATCAGCCGGAAAGGAAGTTTTTTTTATTTCGTTTTCAATATTTTTAGCCATTTGCCAGTTATCTGCTTTAGCGCAGGAATGGCATGAAACAATCACCAGAAAAGCTAATGGCTGTAAAAGTCTTCTCATAAAATTTTAATTACCGATTCATAAAAATAGAAACAAATTTTGATTTGTATTATTGGGAAGAGACTTTCAAAAGTCTCTTCCCGATAATCTAAACCCCGGTGCCGTGTGCCCGGCATCCGAAGAAACCCGAAAAACTGATAACCCGTTTTCTGCCAGAAACCTTAAGGATCAGGGCCGGCAGTTCTGTTTGTCAGGGCTTCCGGTTTAGTGCCGGAAAAAGAACAGCATCTGTAATGTGTTTATTTAAAAAGACTTTCGTATTCCAGACTGGCCATTATGAATGGAGCGACTCCTTTTGGATCATTATTGCGTATCTCTTCATTTATATAGTACTCATATGACCCGTCACGGTACGGATTGCCACCCAGACCTGCAACACCACAAATCTTTGTGAGTGATACAAGCCCGTCGTCGCCGACAATTATAAAGTTGTCAATAAGTCCTTTGTATGCTTTCTCAGCGTTTGCCAGGTATCTTTTATCAAGATATCCTTTCCGCACCCCTTTTAATATTGAATAGGTAAACATTGAAGTACAAGAGGTTTCAATATAGTTACCGGGATCGCCTGATCTGTCAAGTACCTGGTACCATCCTCCGGTTTTCTGGTCCTGGATTTTGGCAAGCGCATCTGTCATATTTCTCAAAATAGTGATTATCTCTTCACGCCCAGGTTGATTTTCAGGAAGGAAATCCAGAACATCAACAATAGCCATTGAATACCATCCCATGGCCCGACCCCAGGCGTGTGGCGCCTGCCCTGTAGTTACATCAGCCCATGGCATCTTTTTAGAGTCATCATAGGCATGCCTGTAAAGACCGGTTGCAGGATCATAAGTATGCCTGGCTACAAGAAGAAACTGGTTCACAACATCAGCAAAGTCTTCTGTCTGATTGTGTCTCATTGCATATTCTGCATAAAAAGGCGCTCCCATATACAGACCATCAAGCCACATCTGGTCAGGATAGATCTTTTTATGCCAGAAACCGCCTTCACTGTTTCTTGGTTGAGTGGCAAGCTGAGACCTCAGGGTATCGGTTACACGTGCATACCTCGGGTCTTTTGTCCTGTCATAAAGAATGAAAATCAATTTACCGGGATTTACCTGATCAATATTGTATTTTGTCTTGTCATACTGGTAAATGATGCCATTCTCATCAATAAGTGAATCAGCGAAACCTTTGGCATAATTAAAATACTTCTCATCACCCGTGACGGCATAAAGTTTTATAAATGCCAATCCCTCAAGCCCCTGAGTGTAATTCCATTTCTTTTCCCTGACAAAATCAACCATCCAGAGAGAAGGATTGCGAACCATCTCGGACTCAGCCATTCTCACAGACCATGGTTTACGGGCGAGGTTCTTGTCTTTCATGGTGTTGCCTGATGTGCATGAAAATACTAATGCACATAGAGCCGGGATAATAATCAGTGATATTTGTTTTGCTTTCACAGGTCCGCTCTTTTGTAATTTTATCTCTGATTCTTTCAGGGGTTGTTTGCTCTCATAACTTCCTGTCAGGTATAATTTTTATTATAAGAAGGTACATAAATCAATTTTACTTCATGAATGAGTACTTTTCCTTATATACAGATCTTTAATGAATCAATTCATACACGTTAGGAAAGGATCTTATTCAACTGTCACCCTGAGCGGATTCCCCAGTTTTTTTGAAAACTCACTTAAGTAATTTACCCAGGCATCATCATTTTCAAATCCCCACTTGCTCCAGCCGGCGCCTGTATAATATGTAAGCTTTGATCCTGATTTATAGTTTGTCAGCATTAGCATGTGCCCGGGTGTATTAACGAAACGTTCAACCGGAGTGGTGAGTATTGACCCGATATATGTGATACCGCCTTCGCCTCCGTCAAGACGATATGCCATGGTACCTGATTCAACAGATGAAGCCAGCTCCTTTCCTTCACTTCTTTTTACAATTCCGGCTGCAACCATGAATCCCTCCGTCTCACCTGTAAACTCTTCAGTTATGCGATTAAGCTGACTCCCGGCGTCCAGAGAAATAGTGCGTGTCTCTGTAACCATCACACTGTCAACAAGGAAAGCCGGATATGCAAGCTTGAAAGAGGTTCGTATAGGTCCATTATCAAGAGTCTGATAGTCTTTAAAATTTATCCCAAGCCAGAGTGAATCATTAACGTAAGGAGCCATTGCTCCGGCTCCCAGGGTACGCCCTACTTTATAGCAATCACATCCCTCTCCATTGTCATCATGATAACTGTTTTTCCCTGCGAGATATTCAGAATACCATTTGTCAACTATCATTCTGTCAGTTCTCTTGACCCACACGTCAAGACCGTTGCTCGGGCCATCCTTGGCTATCAGGGCCGTTCCGTAGATACGGAAAGCTATCCGGTCATTCTCCCAGGCATAATCATCCATTCTTTCAGGCACAAAACGTCCATAAGCCCTGGGCTCATAAACCTGAGGATTACCCTTGTCAACATAAAAAACCGATTTGGTGCCGGCCTTTACAGCCGGTTGAAAAATGATTCCAGAAGGTTTTTTATTTCCCTCATAAATCACCTGAGAGACAACCTCATTACCTTTATTGTCGGTAATAACAATCTCATTTAAAGCGATGTCTCCAATCAAAGCAGTCAGATCGGAAGCAGATAATTCAATGGTCTCCGCAGACCTGTCAAAATCAAGACTATTGGAGACGGTTATTTTACCAAGGTGCGGGTTACTGCATCCTGATGTGACGATAGCAAATACTATGATAGATAGAATATTTTTCATTTCTGTATTATTATTTAGGTTGTTTGCCTATGTAAGCAAGTATACCACCATCAACATAAAGAATATGTCCGTTGACAAAGTCAGAGGCTTTTGAGGCAAGAAAAACCACTGGCCCTTCGAGATCTTTGGTGGTACCCCATCTTGCTGCGGGTGTACGTCCAATAATGAAATTGTTAAAAGGATGTCCCTCGGCCCTGAGAGGAGCTGTCTGAGGAGTTTCTATATATCCGGGACCAATTCCGTTAACCTGTATATTGAACTCCGCCCATTCACATGCCAGATTGCGGGTTAGCATCTTAAGACCACCCTTGGCTGAAGCATATGCTGTAACAGTTTCACGGCCGAGCTCACTCATCATAGAACATATATTGATGATTTTCCCGCCACCCTTTTTTATCATTCCGGGAGCCACAGCCTTTGACATAATGAAAGGACCATTGAGATCAACATCAATAACTTCGCGAAACTCAGCTGCAGACATCTCAAGAGCGGGAATCCTTTTAATAATGCCGGCATTGTTGACAAGAATTTCAATTACTCCCACTTCCCGGGTAATCTTTTCTATAAATGTTTTTACCGATTCTTCATCAGTAACATCAAACAAATAACCTTTTGCATTAACGCCGTCTTCAGCATAAGATTTTAGGGCAGACTCAATCATTTCAGGTTTTCTGTCATTGAACACAAGGGTAGCACCTGCCGCTGCGAGTGCTTTTGCCATTGCCATTCCAATTCCGTATGAAGCTCCCGTTACCAGAGCTACCTTGCCGTCAAGACGAAAAGTACTTCTATCCATAGATTATTTTTTTTGCTGTTTACCGAAGATCAGTCTGTTTATAAAAGTCCTGGTCGCCATAGTCAAGGTTTTCACCTCCCATACCCCAGATGAACGTATAGTTGGATGTTGCAGTCGCGGCATGAATTGACCACTGGGGCGATATTACAGCTTCGTTATTGTTCATCCATATATGTCTTGTTTCAGTGGGCTCACCCATAAAGTGACATATCGCGTTACCTTCAGGAACTTCAAAATAGAAATAAACTTCCATTCTGCGACCATGGGTATGAGGAGGCATTGTGTTCCAGACACTGCCCGGCTTCAGTTCAGTCATACCCATCTGTAACTGGCATGTCTCAAGAACCTCTTTTACCAGCATCTTGTTTATAACTCTGTGGTTAGCTGATTCCATCGATCCCATTTCCGCAATAACCGCCTCATTCTTATTGATCTTTCTGTCTGGGTAATTACGGTGAGCAGGAGTTGAATTAAAATAGAAAAGTGCCGGTTTGTTTTTATCGATCGATTCAAAGAGCACATCCCTGTCACCGCTGCCAAGATAAAGTGCCTCTTTATAGCCCAGTTCAAAAGTTTTATCAGCAACTTTCACTCTGCCTGTTCCGCCTACATTGTATATTCCCAGTTCACGACGGTGAAGGAAATAAGCGGCCTTTACT
>CAZGDJ010000062.1:8163-10438 GCA_964524635.1 uncultured Rikenella sp.
CAGGCATAGCACCTCCGGCAATCATACGATCGTAAAGAGTATAAACTATTTTAACAGTGTTTGCAGTGAAGAGATCAGTGACAAGATGTTCCTTCCTTAGTCGCTCAGTATCCCAGCGTTTTACATCATCAGGGTGAGCTGCATATCTGATTTCTGTTATCGTCTTCATGATTTTAGATTTCTGTTATGCAAAAATCGCTTAAAAAAACTTATAAAGATTGAAGAAACGAATTAAATATGTGGAATAATTGACAGCTAAAAATGGCAAAAGGCAAAAGTGAAAAGGCAAAGGTGGTATATCCACTCAGCCCTCACTTATGCCTTATGCCTTATGCCTGTTGCCTTTTAAAGGTACTTCCTGTCCTCGTCCGGGATATCAAAATACTTGTCATACTTGGCAGCATCCGGACCTTTTTTCTCAACACTTGTGCCAGTAATTTTGTACGTACATTTTTCTCCGGCAATATTTGAAAAATAGATATTTGACTCCTTGTTCTGTTCATCTATCATGATAATTCTGACAAGATGAGCATACTTCTGACTGTTAAGCTGGGAGTGACAAATAGGGCATGTGATCAGATACTCCTGTCCCTCTTCAAGAGAAAAGGAGGGATGTGTTGTGACAGTATAATTACCCAGTTCCGGATTAAGAAAGATCAGCCCTCTTTTTGAGCTGTTAACTTTTGTGGCAGCAAGGATAATTGAAGTCTTAACATTCAGATGTCCCCTGCAGGCTTTGCATAAATACTCAATTGCCATGATGTGCCTCCTCTCTGTTTATTAGTTTAATAATCTTATCAGCAACATTTATTACAATTTTTGATAATGTTTCCCCGAAGTCAACATTTTCCGGCTGTATTCCCAGAATGTAAACTGGCATCCTGAAAAACTCTGATACTCTTTTTAATGATATGTTATGTGTGTTGAAGGTCATATCTTCTATAGTATTGATTGGCATTAGCCTGCATGTTCCGGGAGGTGATTTAAGGTCGGCGCAATCAACCAGGATAAGGATATCAGGCCGTAGTGAATTGATTTTGCCGATATAGTTTTCAATGCTCACTTCTGCAGTGAGTACCCGGTAATTACCCTCAGGCTTTATTCTGTTACTTATATAAACGCCAACCCCGTCATCTTTCTTAAGAAGGTTACCCAAGCCGACAAAAAGCAGTTTATTATCTCTTTGGGTCAGAAGCTCACTCAGGTTCTCAATCATCTTTCTTTAAGTAGGTTACAAGTACTTGTCGCAGACAGTTGGGACAGATGATATTAAACATATCTTTTCTTTTCAGTTTATCCCGGATCTCAACTCTGATATCCTGTCCCTCAGCAAGCCTGAGTTTCTGATTCAGCAAATTCAGGTTCAGTATTGATGAAAATGCCTTTGGCCCCAGTTTCCTGTGCATGAAATAAAGATGCTCTTTAGTTGTAATAACCGCTCCACAGCTCTCACAGATAAGCAACTCCTTCTCCTGATATTCAATATTCTTTTCCCTGTCAAATACAGCTATATCATAAATTTTGTCAGAAAGAATAACACCTTTTCTGGTTATGCAATGCTCCTGGCATTGCCCGCAAAAGATACATTTCCCGTAATCTCTTTTTATCTGTCTTATTGCTCTTTCTCTATCATCAGTGAATGTAATGGCCATCGGAGGACATACATTGGCACATGTTTCACAGCCCACGCAATTTGAATCATCAACAACAGGCTTTCCCCTGAATTTCTCAAAAGGGATATGCTGCTCCGTCGGGAACTTTGAAGTGTATGCCGGCGTAAAGAGTGATATCACTGCTTCCTTCAGCTCCCTCATTTTCGGATATTTCATTTTACCGCCTCCTTATAATCGTCCCTGACTGTTCTTTTGCCCAGTTTGACCCCGAAATGGTAAGTTCCCCTGATCAGTGCGTGTGCTGCAACCGTAGAAGTAAAAAAGAGTATCGGTATTGCTACCAGGGCTTTTAAGGTAGCATCACTCCACCCGAAATGGAAGCAGACTCCCACCAGAATGCTGCAGCATCCCAGGGTAACACATTTGGTGGCAGCCTGGAGCCTGTTATATGTATCAGGCAGTCTGATGATGCCTATACCGCCAAAAAGGTTAAACAGCACTCCTATTGTAATAAATATCAGACTTATAGTATTCATTCGTTTAGTTTTTTTCCCGTCAGATACTTTGCCAGTGTGAGTGTCCCGATAAAACTCAGGATAATCCATGCGATTCCTATATCAAGAATAAAGGACTTGTTTGTCTGCACAGAAATTATTGCGCAG
>CAZGDJ010000062.1:10449-12451 GCA_964524635.1 uncultured Rikenella sp.
TACAACAAGTATCCCGAATATATCAATGCCAACCATCCTGTCAGGTATTGAGGGCCCACGTATGATCCTGTACAGGCATGGAATAGCCAGACTTATCTGTATATAAAGCATTATGTCAAGGAAGTCATTCATTCGACTATTCTTTTAATATATTTTTCAAATTTCCCGGTTATCATTTCAGTATATATTACCGGGTCGTCAGATTTTACATAGATCCAGTGAATGAACATATCATCGCCAATTATGTCAACGGTGATTGTGCCTGGTGTCATAGTTATGGAATTGGCCAGAAGTGTTCTGGCAAAAGCGGATTTAAGCGATGTTCTGACTTTAACTATTCCTGGTCTGATAGGCATGGCCGGGTGCAAAACCCTGTATGCCACATCGAGGTTGGCTTTAATACATTCCCATATAAAGATGAACAGGTAAATGAAGAACCAGAAATAACGTTTTGGCTGAAGGAATTTATTAACGTTATGGAAGTAATATTTTCCAAAGATTGCCGCACATATTGCAGAAGCGATTGACCCGACAATAATACTGGAGAGACTTAAACTGAATGTCAGTAGCAACCAGAAAATTTGCGATAATATGAAAACTGCCACGTATCTCATCTTACATTCCTGTTATTTGTGAAGAATACCTGGAAGGATCCATGAGAATATCAACCGCCGGTGTCAGGAAGATATCACGTATTCCCGGGAAAGCCATAAGGCTCAGCAACAGACACATAATGCTAAGAATAACCATGCTGAACACCATCGGGAAGGGTACTTCTTTGATCCCATCCCTTCTTGAAGAAGTGTCCTTATTGTAGAATGCATAACGCTGGAACTTCAGGAAAGAAGCAAGAGTTATTACGCTTACTATTGCAGCCAGTGCCGCCAGAAGATAGAAATGGGCCATAACCGCAGCAATAATTATTATCAGTTTACTGAAGAACCCGTTAAAGGGAGGTATTCCTGATATTGACAAAGAAGCTATAAATGAGGTGGCTGATGTCGCAGGCATGGCTCGTGCAAGTCCTCCCATCTCTTTCAGATCCCGCGTTCCTGTTGAATATTCAATTGCACCTGCATTAAGGAAGAGCAATCCCTTGAAAGCTGCATGGTTTATCAGATGAAAGATACCACCTGCAACTGCAAGTGAGGCAACCTCTGGTCTGATACCTCTTGAAGTCAGAATCATACCTATACCTACTGACATGATAACATACCCCATCTGGCTTATGCTGTGATATGCCAGCAACCTCTTAATATCCCACTGTCCTATCGCCAGAAACACACCAACTACCATTGAAAGTGTGCCCAGTGTAGTTATAAGCAGCGCAATTGACCCGGTTATCACGAACATACTGAAGAACAACCTTATCAGAACATATATGCCTACTGCTTTTATAAACACTCCTGAAAGCATTGCCGAGATAGGGGAGGGAGCAGATGAATGAGCATCTGGCAGCCAGGCATGAAACGGCATTATCGCCGCTTTGAGCCCAAAGCCACTGAGAAGCATTATCTCTATGACCAGGTAGAATGTTCTGTCATACCCCGCTTCTAAAGCTGTTCTTATGTCAGCAATATTCAGAGTTTTTGTCTTCCAATAAAGGAAGCCGATGGCAAAAAGTATCAGGAATGAAGCCAGACCACCCAGAACCTGGTACTTGAATGAAGCCTCCAGTTCCTGTTTCTCCACGCCGAATGCAACTAGTGCATATGAAGAGATGGAGGATATCTCAAGGAAAACGAAAATGTTAAAGATGTCACCGCTGGCTACCACTCCATTCATTCCGGCAATCATCAGGCAGAAAAGAGCATAGTAATAATCTTCTGATGTGTATCTTGTAATATATGATGTCGAATAAAAGATTGCTACAAAGCCAATGAGGTTAACAATGCATAAGATTATGGCAGTGAATCCGTCAACTACCATATAAATACCTATAGGGATGTTGTTTACAGCTTCCCATCCGCCAACCTTGTATACCCATATTTTATCACCGGTA
>CAZGDJ010000063.1:0-12397 GCA_964524635.1 uncultured Rikenella sp.
GTTTGACTGAAGTCCGTTCTCACGACGGCTGCTGAAGACAATCCATCTTCCGTTTGAGGACCAGGTATGCCAGCTGTCAACTTCATTGCTGTTTATTGCAGTGAGAGGGCCGTAATCTTGATTAACCAGATTCAGCAGGTAAAGATCTGCTTCAGGATTAAAGCTCGGGAAACAGCCATAATCAGACATATTGAACATTAAGAACCTGCCATCAGGTGATACCCTTGGTATTGAAATGCTTTTCCCGATTGCCGGTCCGGATATGATTGTATCAGCATCCTCTCCGAATCCGCCCGTGGCAGGGTCAAATGAAACTGAACAAAGGCTATATTGTATCTTGTCAAATTGCCGGGGCATTTGCATAGAATCTGCAGTGCAGTAATAAAGAGTTAGCCCGTCAGGAGAGAAGCATGGAAAGGTTTCAAACCTACTATCAGAGGATAGAACAGGTGAAGTGAGCATTTCATTCTTCGCAATATCGTAAACAAAGACATCAGATTTCATATCCACTGCGGCAGCCCTGTGAGGGCCCAGCGCATGAAATATCTGGTTGACCCTGTTTACTGAGAAAGCTACATAGTTCTTTGATGGATGCCAGAACGGGAAGGCTGCACTGCCAAACATTTTTTCTGTCTTGGTATTCAGCATTTTTAATTCCTTGTCCCGGTAAAGTATCGTGCCTCCAAAGACCTCTCTCAGATGCATAACCATGTTATCAGGATCGTTTAATGCAAAAGAATGGCAGTTCATACAGGTTCCGGGCATTATGCGGCTGTCGGTTATGATCTCTTCCTTAAAGCTGCTTATTTCTCTCTGAAAGATCCCCATCTGGTTCCAGTTCTGGAACCCAGGCAATAAAAGCCGGTAAACCAGGTAGTTATCAACAGGTTCAGTCGATATGTTTATGAGAAATGGTTTAAATCTTATCAAAGAATCATTTTTCTGAATGCTGACCAATATCTCTATGACATCACCCTTGTTTTCCTTTAGCATTGCAGCCCATTTTTTTTGAGGAAAGACAACCTTGTTCTCCCTGCTGTGAAGGTTAATAGTTCCACCATGGCCTTTAGCAGAAACAAATACTTCATCTCCGCCTTCCCTGACAACAAAATTGAGAGGTGCGACATTGAGAGGTATGGTAACATCCTTATAATCAGGCATAATTATTGGAGCACGGTCAGAGTCAGCATTGATTAACTGTCCGTTTCTATTGCATCCTGTCGCCAATAAGGTAAAAGCTATTAATATTATCCCGGCTCTGTTCATGATCTCATTTAAAATGAAGATAATACCAGTATGTGTTCCCAAAATCCTTTTTCATGTTCTCTGCACCGGCCCTGTCATTATTGACAATTCTTTCCCCGAATGCCTTGAGGTTTGTTAAAACAATGCTCCTGACGGGGAAACTTTTGATCTGGGATGGTGTATCAGGTGAAGCATAATAAATATAAGCTGCTGCCTCCTGAAACAATATAGGCATCTCTTTATAATTCAATTTTTCTGCCAGGGGTATGCTTTGTAAAAACCCGTTTAGATTTTTTTTCAGCAGATAATTGGCCATGAGATATTCGTATGCGGTTCGGTTATCATGATTGGCATCCATTAAGAATAACATTGCCAGATCAAGTTGCTGGTCATTGAAATAAAAATCATGTCGGGGCCGGGATCGCCTTAATTCGCCAAACTCCTGATGACTGTTAATTTTTTCTTCATTATATAACATTGATATACATTCATTTGCCCATTTACGATAAAAAATAGTGTTACTCAGAGGAGCGAGGTATTTCAGGGCAATCTCATACTGGCCATTTATTATGTAAGTTGAAGCAAGAAGCTTAAAAGACCTTGCTGGATATCTTGCGTCAGGAGTTGATTCAACAGTCTCCATGGCAAACATCTGCGCAAAGTTAACCAGACCCATATAGTAGAATGGCTCAGCTGAGATGAAGGGTGTCATTCCCCTTCTTTCATAATTCATAAAGAGGCTGTTTGCATCCTGGTCAAATGAAAACAATTTTGAAGAGAGCTGGCCTGTTTTTGCCAGTGCAAGGTTGACGGCCATAATGGATTTCCGGCTTGCAGGTCGTTCCTTTTCAGCTATTCTGATAATCTCTTCCCATTCTCTCTTGTATGTCAGATTCTCGAATTTTATCTCCTTCTCATCATCAAATAAGGCATAATGGCAAATCCCCCATCCTAAAAGCAATAAAAGCACAGCAGAACCACACATTCCAATGATATTATTCTGTCTATCAGAAAGCTTCCATGAAAGAAACAGATGGATCATCAAAATGACAGGTAAAGAAGTAAAAATTATTATCAATGGCAGTGGAAAGAAAATCCTGACCTGGAAATAGGCTTCGGAGACAAAGGCCTGGAACAATGTGTCGCGAATAATAAACTGGCGTGAAACAAAAGGAAATATAAATGTAATAATCAGGAAGGATGCCAGTGCAACCAGAGAGACTGTCTCTTGTTTCCTTTTCGTGAATCTGAACGCCAGTTCTCCTGTTACTATGCAGACAGTCAGAACCATATATGCGCCTCCCGATAACCAGTAAACTAACGGGATGAAAATAAGTCCGGCCAGGATCCTTTTCTTTTTCTCCCTGATGGTAAAATACAATGAAGCAGCTATTAATGCAATCAGCAGCCCGACAATCCCCGAAAAGCAATAAAAATCGGCCAGCATCAACATCCAGTATCCTGCCACAGGCAGGAAGGTCAGAATCAGTAATTCTTTACTCCCTGAAACTTTAAGAAGCACACTTTTTGCAGACTGTTGCAGCAAGATCAGAAAGAGAGTAATAATAATTGCTCCGGCAAAAGGCAGGTGAAAGAATTGTATAAAAAACTCAGCTATCCAGATAGCAAAGCCTCCGTTGACAGAGAGATGCTCAGTCAGGTAAGGTATTGTAAGCTGAAACAGCTGAAGCTGTTCCAGTCTTTGAAGATGTTCTGTGTAAAAAAATCCTAAAAATATCAGTGATGATGCTGCAAACAGCAGCAGGCAAAATGTTTCGGGGGTGATCTTTTTTAAGACTTTCATCTATTCACCCTTTCAGTGTGTCATGTTCTTTAGCTGGGCATCTCTCCTGAAATACTCACCGTTTGTAAGCCTGAGTACTTCCTCCCTTTTCCCGGGTGATAACTGGTTGTAATAAACTTTAAACAGAAGCAATCCAATGCCATTGTTTAAGTTATTATCCATCAGGCTGATTGATTTAGAAAGGTAAGCATCCTTTAACTTGTTGGAGATAATCATCATAGAATCAACAACAATTTTCTCTAACGATCTGATGTCTTTGCCCTGAAAAATGCTTCCCTGCATAGAATCATACAATTGTTTTTCATCTTTCCATTGCTGCAGAATATTGTTAAGGGGTGTTCCTTCACCGAAGCTTCTTCCATTAAGCTCAGCCCTAAGGGTGCCGGTCTCGGGAATTACAACCAGGTCTTCAATTACGTATGGGTATTTAAACGGTATCCTCAATATTTTTACTATAGTTGAGTCAGCATCCACAACAAACCTGAAGTGGTTATTTTTCACATAGGTTGAATCGACATTCTTTGTGACCGGAGCATCGCTTGCAACAAGGTATACAACCGACTCGTTAAACTTCTGGTCAGGCACAAATCCTTCAATAATGAATTTTTCATGCTTTGCACATGAAGTAACTGTCAAAATCAGTAGAAAAAACAAAAAAATATTTCGTTTCATGCCCCTTTCTATTTTCAGTAAATATATCTCAAGTGCACCAGAGCACAAACTTAGTGCAGATGATATTTAAGAATAAGAGCCATCATTTTTATGATGGCTCTTTAACAAATATTATTGTTTAAATCACTTTCCTTACGGAATAGTATATCCTTCCTGTTTGAACATCCAGAACCATGCGGTTCCCCAGCTACCGGCACCCGGTTCAGGAACAACAAGATTCATGATGTTATCATCTATCTGAAGGAAATAGTATTCATAGATGTTTGGTCTGCTGCCTTCAGCTCCCAGGTTTGGCTGGAAACCGCGGCTTACGGGCTGACCTAAGAGAACGCTTCCCACAGCATAGGTCGTTCCGTCATCATTCTTGATGCCTTTTGTCATGTCGAACTTAAAGGATCCGCTGTATGTTCCGGCAGGCAGGCCATCAGCACCAGTGTTACCGGTGACAAGAGTGTAGTTTGCACCACCGTTGAGGTCAAATATCATCTGATCATCAACTACACCCCATCCGGTAAGGTCAGCAGTGCTTGTTGCCCACCAGCATGGAGCGGTACAGCCTTTATATCCACCATTGCCATAGGCAGAAGCACGTTCAGTAGCCCATACCCATGTTTTTTCACCTGTGCCGGCCAGATAGGTCCACATAGGATCAAGAGGATGGTCTATTGTGGTAATCTCAACATCTGCTGTCTTTTCTACGACACCGCCGGGTGTGGTAGCATAGAATGTGATTGTAGAAGTACCGAGGAATGGCAGAAGAATAGTGTCATTGTCCCTGATAGATTTATCAACCAGGTAATCCCACATTCCTCCTACTTTAGGCGTATTGTTGATCATCACGATCTGGTTCCCTCCGGCTGTTGTCTGATGCACATCAATCTGTATATCACTCGCAGTCAGCAGTGGTCCCATTTCTTCTCTGTTTTCAATCGGAGCGCAGTATGTCACCAAAAACACCAGTCCTCCTAACAGATATAACAATTTTTTATTCATAGTTTTCCTCCGTTTATTACTTAGAACTAAAAGTATAGGTAGGTGCTACACCTGGCTCCCAACCTGGATTCTGTACCAGTACTCCTGATGAAAGTTGAATCTCACGGTTTGGAATCTGCACGAATCCACCTGTTTCCACTCTGAAGTCAACTCCCTTTTTCTCACCGGGCACTCCATTATTAATGGTGGCAACACCGTTCTGGCTTTCAAGGATTGTTTCTACCTCTGCCAGGTTGCTCTTTCCAGCCCATCTTAGCAGGTCATAGTAACGAAATCCCTCAAATGCAAGCTCATACCGGCGCTCATCTTTAAGTGCGGCAAGCGAGTATGCAATATCAGGAAGTCCTACCCGGTTTCTTACCTCATTCATTCCGTCAGCCGTTTCAGTAAGCTCCGAATGCATGAGCAGCACATCAGCATACCTGATAAGGACGATATCCTGCATATTGTCAAGCTGCATGTTCCTTGTCGCATTATAGAATTTAACGCTATAATTGTGCCATTCTTTTGCATCGCCGGCAGCGTTATCTCCGTAAAGATTTATCGGCCTGTATTTCTTCTGCCAGTATCCTGTTTCATCCATCTGCTTGTCATGAGGGTCAGTGCCCAGACCATAAGATGCATCTATGCCTTCATCAGGGTCATCAACCTTGCATATTGATCCTCTCTTGCGGAGGTCTTCATCAGGCCATGCATTCCACAGATTTGTATTTACTGTTCCCATGCCCCAGCCTTCGCCCATGGCACCCTTGTATGAATAAGATCTCCATCCGAAGAAGAGGTCCATCTGGTTGCTGTAATAAATGCTTGTACCCCAGCTTGCAAATGTTGAGAACTTGACAGCATACATTGTCTCATGGTTACCGCCTTCTTCACCGTACCAGTTAAGACCGTTATCTTCAGTATACTTATAAGGTTTTTCTGAATTGGCAGAGTTAGCTACTGAATAAGGCCACAGGTTCCTGAATTCAGGCATCAGTTCATATCCGCTGTTGTCTCTGCAATCTTCAAGCCAGGTAACTACCTCAGCCTTTGTTACAGTACCTCCGTCAACAAGAGGAAGGGCTTCTGTCTCATAATAACCGGTATAGAACAGGAAGACGCGAGCCATCAGAGCCTCAGCACACCATTTGTTGGCACGACCCATATCAGCAACAGCCCATTCTTCACTTGGGAAAGCTTCAATTGCAGCTTTAAGGTCTGTAGCAATCTGTGCATAGGTTGATGCAGCAGGAGTTTTCGGAATGTTCAGCGGTGCCGTCTCTATTATCAGAGGGACTTCACCAAACAAACGTGAAAGATCAAAATAGAACATAGCTCTGAGGAACCTTGCCTGCCCCTCAACGTTGCCTTTCTGATCTTCACTATCCCAATCAGGCTTATCTATATTCTGAAGAATCATATTACAGCGGTAAATTCCACTGTAGTATCTTGTCCATGCTGACAGGAATTGATCCTGGTCGGTAATTTTAAAGTCACAAATTGCCCTGACCTGCTGGTCATTATCTCCTCCTCCGCCAAAACGGTCATCGGACATAAGTTCCGAAATCACAATTGGATAGGCATTTATGACCCACTGGCCATTCGGTACTTGACACATAGTTACATAAGCTGCGGTAAGCGCCTGTGTCATATCTTCAGGTGTCCGATAGAAGAAATCGTTTGTCTTCTTCGTCAGAGGGACAGTATCGAGGAAACTGTCAGTGCAACCCGCAAGCAAAAGACCTGTAAATAGTAATAAATATATCTTTTTCATATTCTTTATCATTTTAGAATTTCAAGCTTGCACCAATCAGAACGGTACGAGGAGCAGGATAGTATCCGATATCAATTCCTCTGGCCCAATTATCAGCTCCGGCACCACCACCAATTTCCGGGTCCATGCCATAATAACCGGTAAAGGTATAAAGGTTCTGACCAGCAATGTATATTCTGGCCTGAGAGAGAGGCATGGCCTTAATGAGTTTCTTAAGGTCATATCCGACATTCACGTTGGCTATCCTCAGGTAATCAGCGTCTTCAACGAATATATCAGAGACATACTGCCAGTTGTTGTGTGCCCCGTAGGTAAGACGCGGAAGCCTGTTAGAGGTTCCTTCACCATGCCATCTGTCAAAGATCTCGGTAGTATAGTTATTAAGAGGCGAGTCAGCCCAACGACGCCAGCTGCGTGCAATCTGATGCCCAAACGCTCCGTTTGCCATCACATTCAAGTCGAAACCCTTGTACCTCAATGAGAAGTTAAGACCGAGAATGACATCAGGGTTGGGATCACCAATCATGCCCTTATCTTCATAGTTGATCACGCCATTATCATCGGCATCATGAAATATAAGGTCACCGGGTACACAGGTAGGCTGAATAACAGTACCATCACTGCTTCTGTAAGCATCAACCTCTGCTTCGTTCTGGAAGACTCCCAGGGTTTTATATCCCCAGAAATATCCTATCGGGAATCCGACCTCAGCACGATACATTTCATCGGTACCCTGTCCAAGGACATTGGTTAACCCATGATAAACACCCTCACTGTTTGCAAGACGTACTACTTTATTTTTATTATAAGAAATATTAAATCCGGCACTGTATTCAAAGTCCCCTTTAAAGTCATTATAATTTAATGCCAGTTCAACACCTTTGTTATTGACATCACCTCCGTTGATAAAAGGAGCGTTGGTTCCGTAAGTTGCAAGAACAGGAGCGTTGACAAGCCAGTCAACAGTTGTCCTGCTATAAATGTCAAATTCTGCGCTCAACTTGTTCTTAAGGAAGCGTGCATCAATACCCACACTGATCTGGTCATTGGTCTCCCACGTGACATCAGGGTTTGGCAGAATATCGGGGTAGCCGCCCTGGTATGTTACTGCTTTATCAGGCCCGAAGAAGTAGTTCACGTTTGAAAATGAAATCGTTGCAAGATAATTGAATGTAGGAATGTTTGAGTTACCATTCTGGCCCCAGCTTGCACGCAGTTTGAGGAAGTCAACACCCCTTACATTTGAGAAGAAATCCTCTTCAGAAATTACCCATCCTAAAGATATTGATGGGAAATAGCCCCATCTGTGGCCTTCCATGAAATTGGACGATCCATCAGCTCTTAAGATTGCAGTTGCCAGGTATTTCTCACGGAAAGAATATGAGAGCCTGCCGAAGTATGAAAGCATGCCGCCCTCACCATATGGAGTACCGTCAATAGTAGTGAGATTGACATCAACAACCTGGGCATTTCTTATGTAAGCATGCAGGAAGTCACCAAAAATAGAGTTGGCACCGGTGACATTCACTGATTCCCCAAGATTGTATTTTCTTGCCTCATGACCCAACAGAGCCGTGAATGAATGATCTGAACCGAGCTTGAAGTTATAAGTTAATGTATTCGTTAAAGACCATTCATAACCAACATTAAGGCTCTGGTTTACAGCATCATTGGATCTGAAATCCGTTGCGCTCAACCGATATACAGGTACGTACTGCCTGTAAGAACCTGCCCCCATTGCATAACCGAAAAGAGTTTTGAAAACAAGATTCTTGATCGGCTGTATCTCAGCGTAAAAGCTTCCGTTCAGGTTATGATTTTTACTTTCATTATGTCCACGGTTATAAATCATATTTGCAATCGGGTTTCCGGCCTGCTCATTCAATGGAATTGAATAATGATACGGGTAAGCCAGATCAGCTTCATCTTCAGCATACATCGGAAGGAGAGGGCTGGCAGCGATACAACTGAATATATCGTTCCAGTACTGGTTTCCAACACCTACACCGTGGTTATTTGAATTCACATATCTTAATGTCTGCCCCATCTTCAGAATATCAAATTTGCCTGATTTGGCTTTGATAATAGTATAATCTGAGTTCAGACGGAATGTGAAACGTTCGTAATTTGATGCAACAGGTGATCCGAAGATGCCTTCCTGCAATGAATGAGAAACACCCATTGAATAAGTGCCTGCCTCTGATCCGCCGGTAATATTCAAAGCATTATTAATAACAGGTGCGTTTTTGTTTGATAATAAATCAAGCCAGTTTGTACCTTTCCATTCACCGCTTTCTACCTGATCCCAGTTTGGAACGAGTGTTGAATAGTCATAAGGTAACAGTGATGAGTTCACTCTTGCTTCGTTCACAATAGCAGCATATTCCTGAGCGTTCATCATCGGCATCATCTTATAAACATTCTGTACTCCGTACGAGCCATCATAAGAAATATTTGCCTTTACTCCTGATGCCGGTCTTACACCTTTTTTAGTTGTAACAAGTATAACACCGTTAGCACCACGTGCACCGTAGATAGCCTGTGAAGCGGCATCCTTAAGGATATCAACTGATTCTATATCGGCTGGTGCCATCTGATCAAGAGATCCGCCCACAACACCGTCAATGACGTAAAGAGGCTGAGCGTCAAAAATAGTACCAGCACCACGTATATTGATACTATAAGAAGAACCAGGCTGCCCTGTACTCTTGATAATGTTAAGACCGGGAGTCTGGCCCTGAAGAGCTGTTACAGCACTGACTGTACTCAGCTTTTCCATGTCTTCTCCTTTTACCTGGACTGTAGCACCGGTTACCAGTTTCTTTTTCTGAGTACCGTAACCGATAACTACAATTTCATCAAGACCGGTAACGATTTCTGTCATTGTTACATCAATGACTGATCTGCCGTTGATCCCAACTTCCTGTGTAGCATATCCGATAAATGAGAACTGCAGTGTTGTTGCCCCTGCAGGTGCCTGCAGTGAATACCTTCCGTCAGTATCGGTCATGACCCCGACGTTGGTACCCGGAACAACTACTGCTACTCCGGACATTGGCTGTCCACCTTCATCCTTGACAGCACCAGTAATACCTTGCTGTGCTATCAGGCTCAGGTTAGCCAATAGGAACAAAACAAATAAAACACTTCGTTTAAGCATAGTTTTGAGTTTTAGGTTAAAGTTAATTCAAGAACTACATTTCTATTGAATATAAAAGGTTAATCACAGAATTCATTCTTCTGAATCTGTTCAAATCTTAAAAGAGCCTTAATTAATATTTCCAAAACAGTTCAATTTTAGATTTTATAAATTTAATCTTAATACTTAGCGTAGCGTTGATACTATTTTGTCTGTTTGTTGTAATTATTTGATTATTCCTGCTCTTCAGAAAACAGAAATGATCAGGTTCGTGTACTTATTACACGAAGGTAAGAATTTTTGAAAACATAACATCTTTTTAGGAAAATATTAATAGAAAAATGTATAGAATTCATTTTCTGTGTTATAACCAGCTTTTTTTTTATCCATTTTACCCTTTTCATTACTGTCAACTGCTGAAAAACAGAACATACATATATATATATTGTATAACCCTACCGAGAGATTAAGTGTTGTCTGTACACTTAGTCATAACAGGTAATTATAGAATTATATTAATCTGCAACCTTAACTATAATAAGTTTATCAGAGTTTTTTTTATTACTTTGAATCGCTAAACTCTGATTCTTTAATATCATTATGGGAAGCTACGTCAATAAACACCTGATAAAGGACGAAACAGTTGCATTTGAAACAAGACTGCACTGGGTCATCTTTTTTACACTGAAGTCATTATTTACGCTTACAATAGCTGCCTGGCTTGACAGGTGGCTCTCAGAGTTTGTTATTACCAACCGGAGAATAATTATTAAGAACGGATTCATTGCCCGAAGCACTTTCGAAATGAATCTGTCGAAGATTGAGAGTGTAAATGTAGACCAGTCGGTTATGGGCCGTATATTTAACTATGGTTCAATTACAATAATCGGTACGGGCGGCACGCGAGAAACCTTTCACAACATAGCCAAGCCCCTGGAATTCAGAAAGGCGTTTCAGGAATTATGCTGAGTCAAATAACTTTGTATATTCGTAATTCGAAACTCATAATTCGCAATTTACAATGTCTTTCTGGCGTGTTCTGGTTTGCATTCTCTTCCCTCCCCTGGCCGTTGTTAACAAAGGCTGCGGATCTTTTCTGATCGTCTTTCTCCTTACTCTCTGCGCATGGGTGCCCTCGGTGCCTTAATAATAAATAACAAGAGGTAAGCCTTTTGACTTATAAATACCCCCTTTTAATTCACCGCTAAGACAAGGGTGGTAAGTGGCGATAGAATTATGAATATCGAACAAGGAATGATGATTTATGAAGTTGAATTTCTTCGTAATTCTGAGTTCGTTGATCCTTGTTCTTAAATCAATGAAACACTATACAAAGTATGGTTACTCCTTCGGCCAACGAGAATGGCGGAGCAAGGCAAAGGGGCAAGAATTAAGCCGTGTCCCCTTCCCCCGTTCTGGGGGAAGGGCTGGGGTTAGGGGCACTTCTGCCTTCTGCCTTTTGCCTTCTGTCTTTTGTCTTTTGCCTGGCGAATATACCCCCTTTTAATTCCCCCCAAGGGGGGAAGGTTCAATTTCTGCTCAATCCACTTTTGGGGAAAGGATGGGAAGGTAAATTACTTTTATCTTTTGCCTTTTGCCTTTTGCCTTTTATCTTTTGTCTTTTGTCTTCTACTTCATCCCCCCCTCATATATCATCAATTTTAACTAATTTTGCGCTATTTGGAACGAATCTAAAAACTTTATAGGCGCAGACTTGTTTTCAGAGTATGCATGATGTTGAAGATGACTATGGAAAACGATAAGGATAAGGTTATTGATGAGGTTACTTCCGGTGATTACAAGTACGGTTTTGTGACCAATATTGAGACGGAGGTCATCCATGCCGGCCTTAGCGAAGATATCATAAGGCTCATCTCGGCTAAAAAGGAAGAGCCTGATTGGTTGCTCGAGTTCCGGCTTAAAGCATTCCGGCACTGGCAGACTATGAAGATGCCTGCATGGGCAAACCTGAAGATACCGGAGATCAGATACCAGGATATTATCTATTATGCAGCTCCTAAACAAAAGATATCACCTGCCAGCCTCAGCGATGTCGATCCCGAGCTGTTGAATACATTCGCTAAACTTGGTATTCCCCTCGAGGAACAGAAACACCTTACCGGTGTGGCTGTTGATGCGGTCATGGACTCTGTCTCGGTCAAGACTACCTTCCGTGAGACGCTGGCAGAAATGGGCATTATTTTCTGTTCTTTCTCGGAAGCTGTAAAGGAACATCCCTCTCTGGTACAAAAGTATCTTGCTTCTGTCGTTCCTTATACTGACAACTTTTTTGCATCGCTAAACTCTGCAGTGTTCTCAGATGGATCATTCTGTTATATCCCAAAAGGTGTCAGATGTCCAATGGAGCTTTCAACATATTTCCGCATTAATGCTTCCAACACCGGGCAGTTTGAACGTACTCTTCTGATTGCTGATGAGGAAGCCTATGTAAGCTATCTTGAAGGATGCACAGCACCAATGCGTGATGAAAACCAGCTTCATGCAGCTGTGGTTGAGATAGTAGCTGAGCGCGGCGCAGAGGTTAAATACAGCACTGTGCAGAACTGGTATCCCGGAGACAAGGAGGGTAAGGGCGGTATCTTTAATTTCGTCACCAAGCGTGGCATGTGTAAAGGCGACAGCTCAAAAATATCATGGACTCAGGTTGAGACCGGTTCGGCCATTACATGGAAATATCCATCATGTATTCTCCGCGGTGATAACTCTGTTGGTGAATTCTATTCAGTAGCCGTCACAAATCATCATCAGCAGGCTGATACCGGCACCA
>CAZGDJ010000064.1:0-12335 GCA_964524635.1 uncultured Rikenella sp.
CTTGGCAACCAGTTGTTAACTATATCTTCTTTAGTCTTCATCTGCTTAGCTCCCGTTTTTTTATATTTGTCATGACCGTAAGTGTGTCCAAAAATACGAATAAAGTTGAAACCACTGAAACTGCCACCATATTCATACCACATAAAAGAGAGCCCCCGCGGTAAGCTTATCTATGACACTGTAAGGAGGAAGTGGGTAGCTCTGACACCTGAGGAATGGGTGCGGCAGCACTTTCTGAATTACCTTGTCGAAATACTCGGATATCCAAAAGGCTTGATTAATGTGGAAGCTTCTTTCAGACTAAATACATTGATGAGAAGGGCTGATATCCTTGTCCATGACAGGTCCGGAAAACCTGTAATGATTATTGAATGCAAAGCTCCTGAGGTGAAAATAAACCAGGATGTCTTTGATCAGATTATTAACTATAATTTTAATTATGAAGTTAATTATTTAGTTGTCACCAACGGAATATTGCATTTTTCAGCCAGGGTTGACATGAATGCCAAATCATTTGCACTATTGGACCATATTCCTGATTATAAAACAATTAACTCTTGTAATGATGATTGATGTCACCTGTGCAGTAATTAGAAATGATGAAGGGAAGGTTTTGGCTGTTCGTCGTGGCCAGGGCATGGATAACGCCGGCAAATGGGAGTTTCCGGGGGGTAAGGTTAAGCCGGGAGAGAGCGATGAGGACTGCATTTTACGTGAAATCCATGAGGAGTTGGGAATAGATATCATCATAATCGGAAAGCTTGATAATGTTGAACATAATTATAGTGATAAGGCAATCAGATTAATACCCTTTATTTGCGATACCCTGGCTTCAAAGCCTCAGTTAAGAGAGCATGAAGAATACAGGTGGATTGTCCCGGACAAAATGGTCACTCTCGAAATGACTGCTGCAGATGTGCCGGTTGCAAAGCAATATTTAATGCATTCCAAAGCAGCCTCATATATAGATTCCAGTGCCGTAAAAGATACTGAGAAGGCAGTTGAATCTATTGATTCAGAAGGAATTAATGAGATTAATGAGTCTCCCGGTGATCCCGCACTTTCAGAGGCTGACAGGGAGATGGCAAAATACATCGGAGGCATTGCCAGCACAAGAGAGATAAGTATGGTAGCTCACTCTGCTCTGACAGATAGCGTTTTGTTAGCACAGCTTGTCACATTGTCATCAAGTCATGAAAGCAGGGTTGGTTTTATGGCATCATGGGCATTGTCAAAGGTGGCAGACATGGAAATAGATATACTTCAGCCTTTCCTGGTATCTTTTATCGAAGCACTTCCTGATGTGCCAAATGATAGCGTCCAGCGCTCTTTCATGAGAATCATTACAAAGAGCGATGTAAGAAAGATTCCGGAGTCACATCATGCAAGGCTGATAGAATACTGTATGAAAATCATGCAAACTGAACAACAGGCTATAGCTCCTAAAGCTTATGGTATGGAAATTCTGGCTAATCTGGCAGTATTGTATCCTGATATGGCAAACGAAGTTGCAGTGGCCATCCAGATGGCTATAGCAGAAGGCTCACCAGGCATAAAGGCGCAAGGAAGGAAAGCGATAGCAAAACTTACTTCTTTGAGGTCTTAATGACCCACTCGGTTATAATTTCCATTGCCCCGGGAGAGAAGGTTTCTTCTATCGTAGCATATTCCTTTGGTGAACCGGTGGTACAATGCTGGAATAGATGGTTAAGTGATGGCAGGCTCACAGTTCTGACTTTCCTGTTTCCCCCCTTTTTTAGTGCCGCTTTGATGGCAGGCAGATTCTGTTCATAATTTACCTGCAGGTCTTTTTCTCCGTTTAAGGCAAGGACAGGACACTTTACTTTTGACCAGAACTGCGCAGGATCAGTAGAGACGAAATACTTAAACCACGGAGAATTGACTGAAATAAGCGCCTGTGTAAATTCAGACATACGAGTCTTACGCTCTTCGGCAGTAATGTTTTTGCTGTCCAGTTCCCTGTTGTACCAATCCAGGGCATCTTTTACTACCTTCTTCTGATCACTTTCAGCCCGCACAATCTGAAAAATCTTGTCAAGATATTGAGCTTTATGTTCAATCTCTTTTTCAGGTAATCCTTCAGCCCTCAGGATATCTTTGTTTTGCTTTATTATAAGATTATCTCCGCTGACGCCTGTGCCAGCCAGGGAAACAATAAATGCGATATTATTATTCCTTGATGCAACAATTGGAGCTATCATACCTCCCTCGCTGTGACCGGCAAGACCAATATGTTTACTGTCAATCTCAGGTCTTGTAAGAAGATATTCCACAGCTGCCTCGGCATCATCAGCCAGGGTAAGAGTTGTTGCATTTGTCATGTTGCCTTTTGATTTTCCGACGCCCCTGTCATCATATCTGAGTACTGCAATTCCCTTTCGTGTCAGGTAATCAGCAAGTACCAGGAATGGTTTATGATTCATGATTGTTTCATTGCGATCCTGCGCTCCTGATCCTGAAATGAGCACAATTGCAGTAAATGGGCCATTCCCTTCAGGCAGGGTAAGGGTCCCTGCAAGATCAAAATTGCCAACAGCATTTCTGAAAGTGACTTCTTCATTCCTGTATGGAAGCGGTTCCTTTGGCTCCTGTGGCCTGAGATACTTTACCGGCTCCTTTAATTTTGTCATGTCCAGAGGAAAACTTCTTCCTCTCTGAGTCCAATTTCCTTTTATCAGGGTATCATTGATTACAGCGCCTTTGTATTGTCCGTATATCGTTGGTGCCGGAGCAACCAGGGTATCACCGGCGATTTTTGCCTTTCCCCCCGGAAGTCCAAATGCTCCCTGTTCAGGGGAGTCGAAAGTTAGCTTTACGCTGTCAGCAGAGATAAGAGTAAAATTCATTACCAGGGTCAGCTCGGAACCATCGCTTTTCAAACGGCCGCTCCATGAGCCTTCAACATCTTTGTATGATTTCTGTGCGATTGTCAGTGATGTGATGAATAACAACAGACATGCGGGAACAATGCTCTTTCTTTTCATACTTGTCTTAATTTTGGATTATATAATGTCCGGGTACGCTTTTCCAAAAATAGCCATTTCTGATTATATTTGCCGGTTAAAATTTCTTAAATGAAGATCATTGATACAAGGGGACTTACGTGCCCTGCACCGTTGATAAAAACGCGCCAGGGGTTGAACGAGTCTTCACCTGATGAATCTGTTCAGGTGATTATTGATAATCAGACCTCGCTGAATAATATTAAGCGTTTTATGACTGATAACAGACTTTCTTTCTCGGTTAAGGAGGAAGGTGAGATATGGATGCTGACCGTGAACAGGGGAGAAGAGACTGAGATAAGAACAAACGAGTTGGAATATTGCGATGCCCCGGAGAAAAGAGTTCCGGTTAAACGCAATACTGTAGTTGCTATTTCATCTGATAAGATGGGTGCTGGCGATGATGAACTCGGGAGCAGGCTTTTTCTTACATTCTTTAAAATGCTTGTTCTTCTTGAACCTGCACCTGCATCAATTGTCTTTTATAACTCGGGTGTAAAACTGGCTATGAAAGGCTCTCAGACTTT
Organism: uncultured Rikenella sp.; assembly: GCA_964524635.1. GTDB lineage: Bacteria > Bacteroidota > Bacteroidia > Bacteroidales > VadinHA17 > SR-FBR-E99. The sequence goes on from CAZGDJ010000064.1 coordinate 3,551, forward strand.
GGAATATATTAAGGAACTGTCAGAAAAGGGCACGGGCATCTATCTTTGCACTACATGTATAAACCATTTTAGCCTGAAGGAAATGTTGCCTGTGGGCTCATTCAGTGATATGTACCAGATACTGAATATTCTTAATGACGCCGATCATATTATACGCCCCTGAGAATGTCTTTTGATCTTCTGTCAACGGTTGAGACCGGCGGCTGCTCTGCAAAGATACCGCCACGTCAGCTCGAAGAGCTGTTGTCAGGACTACCCCTATCTGTTGATCCAAAAATACTTGTTGACATTGCAACCCACGATGACGCAGGTGTCTATAAAATAAGTGATGATCTTGCTCTCGTACTTACTACGGACTTCTTTCCGCCACTGGTGAGTGATGGTTATGAATTTGGGATGATTGCTGCAACGAACTCTATAAGTGATGTTTATGCTATGGGTGGCCTCCCTCTGCTGGCCCTGAACATCATGATGTTTCCTTCAGCCCGCATTCCGCTTGAGGTTTATTCCGACATTCTTCGCGGCGGTTATGATAAGGCAAAAGAAGCACATGTGAGCATAGTAGGGGGCCATAGTATTGATGACTATCCTCCCAAGTATGGACTGGCTGTCATTGGGACTGTTCACCCTGATCATGTAATCACTAATGCAGGGGCAAAAAATGGTGATCTTCTGATACTTACCAAACCGATCGGAACCGGGATTACTCTGGCTGCACACAGGCTTGGGATGGCAACTGCAGACCAGCTTGAAGGAGTGAAGAGGCTGATGATGAGGCTCAACGATGACGGCGCCCGCCTGATGCAGAAATACAATGTTACCGGAGCTACAGATGTAACCGGTTTTGGACTGGCAGGACATGCCATGAAAATGGCAAAAGGATCGGGAGTCACCATCGCACTCAATATGGAAAAAGTCCAGGTGACAGAAGGTGTTTATGACCTGGCTGAACAGGGATGCATCCCGGGAGCAGCATTCCGAAATCTTGATTATACTGAGAGAGAAACACTATTTGAAAACGGGCTGGATTATAATCTGAAAATGATTGCCCATGATGCCCAGACATCAGGAGGGTTACTTATTTCAGTTGATGCTGTGAAAGCACTGAGCCTGATCAATGACCTTCATGAAGCTGGCCATAAAGAGGCCCGGATTATTGGTGAGATTATAGAAAAAGGTGATTTTTATCTTAATGTCAGAAATTAAGATAAAACCTTGATTTATTATAAAGGAAGTGAGAAAATAAACTCTGTGCCTCCGCCCGGTCTGGTTCTGACAGTAATCTCACCTTTATGCAAAAGAACAGCATTCTTCACAATAGCCAGTCCTAATCCAGTGCCGCCACTCTTTCTGGCCCGGCCATCATCAACCCTGTAGAAACGTTCGAAAATGCGTGACTGATGCTCTTCAGGAATACCGATTCCCGTATCAGCGAACGAGAAGAAATGATATCCTTTTTCATCGGGCAATGCCCTAATTATTATTGAAATATTCTCTCCGGCATATGTTATTGAGTTTTCCATCAGGTTCTGGAACACTGATACCACAAGTGAACGGTTTGCAGTAATCATAACATTATCACCTATTTCAATGTCCACCTTGATCTTTTTACGGTTTATTGCCGTTTGAAGATTCTCTGTCACTTCTCTTATCAGCGTTGCAACATTTATTTCTTCAAAGGAAAAGGTTCCGGCTCCTTCATCAAGTTTATTCAGAGTGACAATATCATTTATCAGGTCAGTGAGTCTCGTAGACTGGGCAAGAGCTTTATCAAGAAAATATTGCTTTTTATCATTATCGAGGTCCTTGTTCAGGAGCAGAGTCTCTATATATCCTCTTAAAGATGCTATGGGCGTTTTAAGTTCATGAGCAATATTTGATGTCATCTGCTGTCTCATAGCTTTTGTCTGCTCCGTGCGGGTTACATCAGTAAGTATTATTTCAAAGCTGTTATCATGAAACAGGATGGATCTGACTGAAAAATGCTTTCCGGCATTCTCCACGGAAAACTCAACCACAGGGGTGTCTCCAGTCACTCTTATGGTTTGATTATGACTTTCGATGAATTCTCTTACCCGGGAAAACAGCGGTAATTCAAGAAACCTTTCAGGTGTCAGTGAATGCTCGCCTGAAATAGAGTTCAATAAAACAAGGAAAAGGTTATTAGATAAAGTGACCTTAAGATCCGGAGAAAAGAAAGCCACCCCCTCATTGAGAACCTGAAGATGTCTGAACAGTTTCTCTTTGTGAAGCGATAATTCTTTTGTGTTCTGAGCAAGGTTGTTATAAATCCTGATTATCTCTTTGCCTGTTTCACCGATTTCATTATCGGGGAAAATAATTGAATGATCATTTCCTTCTCCACGTCTCATCCTGGCAGCAAAGTTGCGCAGCATGGTGATGCTTTCGCCCATGTGTTTCGTAACAGCAGAGAACAAAGCCCCTACTATCAGGAAGGTAACAGTCATAAAAATTAAGAACACTTTTTCACGACGGAGAAAACCGCGAAGGTTTATATTATACTCTTCCGCAATTCGGATATAATACTTATCAAAATACCTTGAAAAATAATAATATTCCTTACCTGTTGAAGCAGATTTACGTATGGAAGTGCCGAAAGGGGAATAATGCGATTCACTTACCTCAGGCCTGAGAAGATGGTTTTCCATATTATCAGATTTCTCTATCGAGCTGTCATATAACACTTTACCATCAATAGAGATAAGGGTTATCCTCAGGTCTTTAACCGGAATAAGCTTGAAAATAGAGTCAGTCAGGCCAAAATTGCCCGTTTCATATAATTTGCCGGCAGTTATATAATTATTTACCAGGCCTGACATGTCATTTAGCCTGTTATTCAGAGCAGCTATCCGGATATCCTTTTCACGATTGTACTGAAAAACCATCACCACTAAAGTAAATAGCAGGAATATACTGAAGTAATAGATAAACAGTCTTCGTTTATAGCCTTCTTTGAATGTCATATTTGTTTTTTTCAGTCACTATAGTAATATCCGTACCCCGATTTATTCTTTATAACATCTCCTTTTTCTCCCAGTTTTCTTCTGACTCGTGCAATAGTCACATCAACTGTTCTCTCAGTGACAATCACATCATCGCCCCATATCCTGGCGAGGATTTCAGTACGTGGAAATATTTTTTCCGGATTCCGTAGAAAAAGAGAAAGGATCTCATATTCTTTCCGGGTTAGAACAAGAGTTTTATCTGATGATTTGATAGCCTGACTGACTGCATCCAGCTTAAAAGCACCTATTGATATAGAATTATCCTCATTAATATTTGAGGTTCTTCTGAGAATGGCTTTTACTCTGAGTGCGAGTTCACGGACAGAGAAGGGTTTGGCAAGGTAATCATCAGCTCCCAGATTAAAGCCTGTTACCTTATCATTCTCAGTGTCACGTGCTGTGAGAAAGACTATCGGGGCAACAATCTTCATCTCCTTACGCATCTTTTCAGCCAGGCGGAAACCAGACATTGGACCCATCATTACATCAAGGATAAAGAGATCATAAGAATTCAGGGGTTTATGTAAAGCTTCCTCCGCAGAGGTCACTGTATCTACAATGAAACCTTCAGCAACAAGATTGAACGAGAGAATCTCCAGGATATCTTCCTCATCATCAACCGCTAGTATTTTTTTATTCTCCGCCATTTTCAGTCTGATCAACCCTGTTCCTGTCTTCTACTTTATACTTTAAACTTTATAATTTATAATTTCTCCGGTCTCCGGTCTCCGGTCTCCGGTCTCCGGTCTCTGGTCTCTGGTCTCATAACCCGAAACCGAAAACTCACGACTCCTCTTTCCCAATCCCCGTATGTCTGATGTCTGTTCCCTGCAATGAATAAATAGAGGCTTCCGCAATATTGGTTGCATGGTCAGCTATTCGTTCTATATTTGATATCATATCTTTAATTTCCACATAGCTTAAAACCATTGTACGTGTTTTGTCATCCATATATGCCTTACTGATATGGCTAAGTAGAAGCTTATGGTTCATCTCGTCAATCACAGAGTCATTTTTTATGGTCCATATGGCAAATTCAGGGTCATTATTAATAAATGAAAGAAGAGCTTTCTCAACCATCATTGCTCCTGAAGTTAGCATATTGCCTATCATACCATGTACAGTTGCATATTCCTGTGAATCTTTGATTTTCTCAAGTATCCTGACAAGGTTCATGATCCGGTCGCCTATCCTTTCAAGGTTTATTGTCATGCGATATGCCGCCACTATCAGGCGAACGTCAGAGGCTACAGGTTGATAAAGTACGACAGTATTTATAAATTGCTCACTTATGACTACTTCATAATTATCGATTCGGTTTTCAGCTTCTATCAGCGATGCAGTGATTGTTTTAATGGAATCTTCATCCTGTGCAGTCATAAGTTTCTCAACAAGACTCAGTTGTCCGAGAGTCAGATTTGCCATCTCCCTGAAGCTGGTCATTATCTCATATATTGCCTGTTCTTTTTTTGTGCTCATGCTGGTGCATTTTAACAAATGTAAGAAATATGTAATTTGATCAACCGAATTTGCCTGTCAGATATGCCTCAGTACGTGGATCTTTCGGGTTAGTAAACATTGTCTCTGTATGACCGGTTTCTACCAGTTCTCCAAGATACATGAACATTGACTCGTCTGAAATTCTTGCTGCCTGTGACATATTATGCGTAACAAGGATCAGTGTGTATTGTTCTTTAAGATCGGTAAGCAGATCTTCAATCTTGGCAGTTGCCACCGGATCCAGCGCTGATGTTGGTTCATCAAGCAGCAGGACCTCTGGATTAAAGGCTATTGCCCTTGCAATGCATAACCTTTGTTGCTGTCCCCCTGAAAGGAAAGTGCCTTTTCTGTACAGGAATTCCTTTACTTCCTCCCATAAAGCAACGTTGATCAACGATCTTTCAACTATTTCATCCCTTTCACTCTTTTTAAGTCTGATATCATTAAGACTGAACCCTGCTACTACATTTTCATAAATAGTCATGTTAGGAAACGGATTAGGCCTCTGGAAGACCATACCTACCTTTCGTCTCAGCTCAATCACAGACATCGAAAAAATGCTCCTCTCCTTCAGAAGTATATCGCCTGTTGTAGTGATGTTAGGATATAACTCATGTAACCGGTTTATTCCCCTGAGCAATGTGCTCTTGCCGCATCCGGAGGGTCCCATGATGGCTGTAATGGCATTCTTCTTAATGACAGCGGAAACATCCTTTACGGCATAACGACCTGGCTCATAGGATATAGAGATGTTGTCTATCTTGAGAATGGTTTCGCTGCTGATTTTTTCGCTCATTGTTATCAGATATATTTACGTTTGGAAGCTATGCTTCGTGCAAGCAGGTTTAAAGAGAGGACAAAGATCATAAGAAAAAGAGATGCACTCCAGACCAGGTCCACCATGTTGGGGTCATTATAGAAGTCCCAGATAAGCAGAGGCATTGCGCTGACGGGTTTTGTCAGATCAAGTGATACGACAGGGCTGCCCAGGGCAGTAAGCATGAGCGGGGCGGTTTCACCAAGTATCCTTGAGAGTGCAAGTAGTATTCCTGTGGATAGTCCGCTGAAGCTTACCGGAATAAGAATCTTAATTATCATCTTGTGATAAGGCACACCCAGGGCAAATGCTGCCTCCCTGATAGTGACAGGTATCATCTTCATTGTTTCCTCTGTAGACCGGATGATAAGCGGCAGCATCATGATAGTCAGAGCTACACTTCCTGCAAGTGCTGAATAACCACGAGTGATATTCTTTACCACCCACAGATAGGCAATAATACCAAGTATTATAGATGGCACACCCTGAAGAATCTCAGTAAGACTCCGGATAAATGAAGCATAACGTTTTGTGCCGTTCTCATAAAGATAGATCCCGGCCATCAGACCTATAGGTATTGCCAGCAGAGAGGCCGCCAGAACCATAAGCAGAGATCCGGTAAGGCCATTAGCGATGCCTCCCGGTATTACCTCCCCGCTGGCAACGGCTGTCATGGCCTGGAAAGTATCAGGAGCCGGCTCGGTGAAAAAAGCAAGGTTTATCTGGCGATAACCCTTTATTACCAGGTTGCCTACAATAAAGAAAATGGGAATAACGGTGATGACTGCTCCTGCAATGATAATATATCTAAACCGCCTGTTGACCCGATTCCGTTGTGATATATTATTTTTAAGTAGTATCTCCATAACCGTCAGCTTACGCAAATCTCTTTATAATCAGTTTACCTGTCGCATTTACAAGTGCGGTAATAAGAAACAGCAACAATCCTATGGCTATAAGGGCGCTCATTTTCAGGCCGGATGCTTCTCCGAACTGGTTTGCAATCACCGAAGCCATTGTATTTCCCGGTGCAAATAAACCTTTCGGTATCATATTGGCATTGCCTATCAGCATGGTCACCGCCATTGTCTCACCGAGAGCCCTGCCAAGGGCAAGAATGAAGCTGGCAACAATGCCGGAGCGGGCTGAAGGTATGACGACATTGAATATTACTTCCCTTCGTGTAGCGCCAAGAGAGTATGCTGCTTCTTTAAGATCAGATGAAACCATAGATATTATTTCACTGCTTAATGAAGTAGCATATGGCACAATCATTATTGCCAGAATCAATGATGCTGTAAAAATGCCAAAACCCTGATCAGTAAGCCCTGTCTTTATCAGCAGGGGACGCAAGGCATAAAATCCCCAGAAACCGTATACTATTGATGGTATGCCTGCAAGCAGGTCGATAAGGCTTCTTAAAATACCGGATGTACGTGTGCCCTTGAAATACTCGGCTATGAACAGTGACGTGGAGAAAGCCATTGGGATACAAATAATAAGCGCAAGTAATGATGTTGCTACTGTACCTGCAATAAATGGCAGTGCGCCATATCGCTCACTGCCGGCTGTCGGATCCCAGACTGAGGAAAAGATAAACCTGAAGCCATATTCCTTAAACACAGGGATGGCCCCTCCGGCAAGAGAGATTGCTATTCCGAGGCTAAGCAGAAGTACTGCCAGCGACGAAATAAGCAAGAGCAGCTTTGTTCCCCTGTCACTTTTCATTATTATTCCAGAAGGGACTTGCCATTGAATGTGACTCCTTTCAGAATAATAGCTGCCTGCTGTGCAGCTTTTGCAGGTAATGATGCGTAGTGAACACTGGTTGCTATTGCCTGTGCATTGTCTTCAGTCAACCATTTGATTACGTTAATAGTGGCAGTGGCAGACTCAAATGTACGATTGGCATATGCCTGTTCCTTGTACAATATGATCCATGTGAAGCTTGTGATGGGGTAGGCTTCAGGACTTTGTGAGTCAGTGATCATAATCCTTGTGTCTGAAGGTATCTCATTGTCAGCTGCTGCAGTAAAAGATGCCAGGGTCGGTTCAACAAAATTGCCTGCTGCATTCAGCAGCGTGGCCATAGATATTTTTTGAACATTAGCGTATTCAAAACCGATATATCCTATGGTTCCCTGACTCTGGCTGATAGTTCCGGCAACGCCGGGGTTGCCTTTTGCTCCAATCCCGACAGGCCAGTTAAGAGCTTTGCCTGTTCCCAGTTGCTCTTTCCACTGCTGACTGACCTTTGACATGTAATCACTGAAAATGTAAGTTGTGCCGCTTCCGTCAGAACGATACACAACAGTGATATTCATGTCAGGCAGAGCAACACCCTGATTGGTGCCGGCAATTTTAGCGTCATTCCATTTTGTTATGGTACCAAGGAAGATACCTTCAAGAAGATCAGGTGACAGTTTCAGTGTTGGGACCCCCGGAAGGTTATAAGCTATGACAACAGCACCTATGCATGTTGGGATATGCACTACTTCTGCGGGCATTTCTGCCAGTTCAGCATCTGACAGATAACCGTCAGTGGCACCAAAGTCAACTATCTGGTCGCGAAGACTTTTGATTCCTCCACCGGAACCGATACCGCCATAATTGATCACTGGCCCTCCATCTTCATTATATTTCTTAAATGCCAGGTTGTAAAATGGTTGCGGGAATGTTGCACCTGCTGCAGAGAGCGTAACCTGTTTTTTCTTTCCTTCCTTAGTTCCGCCGGAGCCACATGAAATGGCAATGATGGCAATTATCAGGAATATGACTGTTCTTTTCATCTATTATTTGTTTTGGTTATGTATTAAAGTCTTACTGGTGTTTTTTGTGCAATCTCTGTTTCAGATTTGTTTATTTCTTCTTATCGTCAGAATTATTCTTAATCTCACACTATTGCCATTTGCCTTTCAATTCCAGCCTGTTCAGAACTTCGCTTCAACGTTTAATCCAATCATACCTGTGAAGTGCGCAGCTTCATCTTTTGGGATAATACCACTGAAGTTAGGTGCTATCCTGATATTTTTTGCCGGTGAGTAGTCAAATCCAAAGATGATTCTGGAGCCATCCTTGGTAAGGTTCCAGGGTTCAGTTTCGCCTTCCGGTGTCACGGAAATCAGATTGTCATATCTGCCAAATACAGAGAACTTCTCCTGTAGTTTTATCGAACTAAAGATGCTGTAACCCGAATAGTCATCTCCATCGGCCATCAAATGATTTTTCTGAAGGAAATACTCTGCACCCAGTGAAAAAGTATTATTAATATAGGCTCCGGCAAAGCTTGCTGTCCATTGCATACTGTCTGCTTTTCCCATCATATCAAAATAGCCTCTGAATAACAGGTTTTTGACAGGAGTGACCGAAATACCAGAAACCAGTTTAAAGGTTGTGTCGGCAGTAATGTCTTTAAAGCCCCTGCCATTATGAATACCTAAAT
>CAZGDJ010000065.1:0-6796 GCA_964524635.1 uncultured Rikenella sp.
ACTGTTACCATAGAAAAGCCTGATCAGCCTAAACCTGCCGAAACAAAAGCAGAGGTAAAAATAAAAGAACTCCCCGTAACTGAGCCGGCTAAAACTGAAACTGCTAAAACTGAAGCTGTTAAAACCGAAACTGCAAAACCTTCTGTTCCTGTAGCAGTTGAGCCAAAAGACATAGTTATCTACAGAATTCAGATTGCTTCTAACAGTACTTCAAAGGGAAGCTACAAGATTACACTCAACAGCAAGCCTTATAACACGTTTGAATACTCTTACCTGGGGCTTTACCGGACATGCGTTGGCGAGTTCAATTCACTGGCCCAGGCAAAAGAGCTCCAGACCTTATGCAGAAAATCAGGTTATCCACAGGCTTTTGTTGTAGCTTTTAAGAATAACGTCAGGTCAACAGACCCTTCCCTTTTCAAGTAGTTCTGTCTTGATTTTTCTTCGCTGATTTTTGAATTTTTTCGCTCTAACAGTGAAAACTGACTTTTACTTTTTCCAATAGTTCTGAGAAAAATCAAAACATACCTTACATTTAGAGATTATTGCAGTTTTTAATCAATAAAATAGGGCCATTTGTCAAAAATATCCAGACAATGGTTTTACATGATTTCAACCACATCACAAGCCATATATGTCTGGTTATATGTGCTTTACAACTTGCAGAATTTCGGATTAACCGGCTTTTTCCAAAGTTGTTGATAAAATACACCCCCTTTTGACAAACGAAAAGAATTGAGATGTTAATGGTTTGAATTCATAGATGAATATACAATATTTATAGGTAAACAACCATCCCAGATTGCGTTCTCCAACCTGCAGGTATTTGACTGGTACTCGTAGTTTCCATACTTTTATTGCATAAATAAAGAAAGAAAGAATAATGGAAATTGGATCTGGAAGGTACAGTACTAATATGTTTAATAATCAGCCTGTTGGATTAGATATTCAGCATACTGATTCTTTCCGGAAAAGTACAACTTTACCAGCTTTTGACAGCATAGTTGATGAAAATTGCGAAGACTTCTTTTATTATCTTGACCGGTTAGGTCTTCCCTTGAATTCAAGCCTGCTTGTTCTGCCTTCATCACACCATTTTTATTATGATGCTGAAGACATGAAAGAAGTCAAAACAGTTATTAATCTCAAGCAGCTGAACCAAGTAAAACAGGTTAGAGATTTTTTGCGTACGATTTCAAAGCTTCTGCCTCATAAAAGTAATTTTGTCGGGTGTTTTGTAGATAATAAGACTCAAAACGGGTTTTCAGATAAGTACAATAATCTGTCGGATAGTTACTCAAAAAGGACTGACTCTTTTGAAAATGGAATCGAATCAAGATTTCCTTTCCTGAACAAAGTGTATAGTATTTTTGATTCTAAAACCAACAGGTATCTGACAAGAAGGACTGTTACCCAGCTTCTTGAAGACTGCGGTTTCCAGATAGTTGGAATGACCGAGCTAAATGGATTAACCTACTTCTGCACTCAGAAGTCACATTCTCCGGCCGCATAATATTGCTGTATGTCCCGGTAGCCTGAGGGACCCGGAAAAGCAGACAACCCGGAATATTGAAAAATGCCTATGGATGTCTTTACAACCCTTTATAATCTTCACATAATACCATTTCTTAAGAAGTGGAACCTGCTGAATATTATTTTAGGTGCAATTGATATTCTGGCAATCACATTTGCATTTCAGCTCGCTTACTATATTAATTACTTCAGGGTTGGGGGATTCTTTTTTCAGGATAAGCATTTTCTTCTTTTATATATAGGGATATTGCCTTTCTGGCTTGCATTCCTCTATCTGACGAAAACTACTGAAATACCTCGTACCAAACGTTACAGGGTACTTATTGTTGAATATCTTCAGTCTGCAATTGCCATACTGGCACTGCTGATACTTTATTACTTTGTTTTTAAACTTTATCTGCTCTCAAGGCTCTTTATAATTCTCCTTCCTCTATTTGGATTTCTTTTCCTCCTGTTTATCCGCATATTTGAATATAAGGTATTCAAAAGCTACAGGGCAAAGGGATATAACCTTGTTAATGTAGTTCTCATTATTGATGATGACTCGGCTCCATTTCTCGACAGCATCTTGTCAACCACTGAATGGGGTTTTAAAATAGTCGCAATATTTACCGGATCAGAGAAGATTAAAAGCAGGTACGAAGAGTCAATAATAATCCTGCCTGAAGAATACCTGGGAGTCCTCAATGACCTTATGGAAGTGGATATGATTGACGAGGTGCTCTATCTCAAGACAAAAGTTGTCCCAAATGAGATAAGAGCGGTAGTAAGGTCATGCGAAGAATTGGGTGTTATTTTCAGATTAAAATATACTGATACAAAGATCAACCTCACAAATGCAATTAAAAGTGAAATTGCAAATGAGAAGTTTCTTACTTTCATTAATGTTCCTCATAATCTTTATGCCCTTGCATTTAAAAAGCTGATGGACAGTCTTGGCTCGTTTTTGCTAATCCTGCTTTTATCACCTGTTCTGGTGATAGTGGCCATCCTGGTAAAATTCTCTTCAAAGGGCCCTGTGATCTACAAACAAACAAGGGTGGGTTTAAGGGGGCGCCAGTTCGATCTTTATAAATTCAGAACAATGGTTGTCAATGCTGATGAACTAAAGAAAGATCTTGAAGAGATGAATGAAGCTGACGGGCCTGCTTTCAAAATGAAGGATGACCCGCGTGTCACTAAAATAGGAAAACTACTCCGGAGGACAGGTCTTGATGAATTGCCCCAGTTATTTAACGTATTGAAGGGAGAGATGTCACTGATAGGTCCTCGTCCGCCTTTGCCTGAGGAGACACGCCAGTATAAAAGATGGCAGCTGAGAAGACTATCCGTGAAACCGGGGTTATCATGCTTCTGGCAGATTAAACCCGACCGCAACAGCATCAAGTTTGAAAAATGGATGGAACTGGACCTCGCATACATTGATAACTGGTCTCCCCGCCTTGACTTTCTTATTTTGTTCAAGACAATAAAAACAGTATTCCAGAGGACCGGACTATAGTTTAGTCTTGTAAATAATCCCAGTTTCCCTGATTAATTTACTTAGCAACCCTGATTGCAAATGCTAAATAACAATCAGATAATTATTCTTGTATAATAACTTTAGAAGCTCCTCTTATCCTTCCTTCAGAAATCAATTGCAGAACATAAAATCCGGGGGGAAAGTTGACCGGTATCTGCATGAAATTCACACCTGTTTCATAGGTTTCTTCGTAATGTACCTGACCTGACATACCAACCAGTCTGATTAACTGTTGTCCCGCAGGAGCTGTTTCAAATGTAATATTGATCATATCACTTGCCGGGTTCGGATAAACTATCATTCTGATCTCCAAAGCGTCTTTTTCATTATTGAAAGTAGCTCCGAACACCTGGATCTCTGAAACCTTATTCATCGCATTTAATGAATTTCCGTATCCGATATAGGTGATGTATGAATAGGTATTATTTATTGAAGATCCCTGGGATGTGAAGACCTGAAGGTCATCTGAAAAGCCACAGGAATTAGCGTTGGTTATTACCGGATCCCATGTCAGACTGTCTTTTGAAGCCAGGATATCAAATTTTGACATACCCATACTTTCTTTGGCAAATGACAGTTTAAAATGATCGATGCGGAAAGGATTTGCCAGCTTGCATACCAGCCACTGACTGTCACCATTAGCAGACCAGAAAGTAGTGATATCATCATCTGCCACATTCTCCGGATAATTTGTACCAATATAAGTAATGGCATTGGTTCCTGTAACCTCGGCCTTTAATATGTCATGCTTATATGGCACGATTGTAACCGACACGTTTTCGGTCTCTGTGGCAAGACCATCACTGACACTCAATCCAAATGTAATCGTTTCTGTTGCGCTCACTATCGGGGCAAGAAACCGGATCTTTGAAGCTGTTGCGGATGAGATTTCTACTCCAGCCGGGGCTGTCCATGAAAATGTCAAAATATCACTATTTGCATCAGTGGTTCCTGATGCATCTATCTCACCAACAAATCCTGAGATATTCTCATCTGAATAGGATATCGCAATTACTGGAGGAGTGTTGGCCACACCGACATTATTAGTAACAGGCTTTGATGTGAAAGAAGCGACCTGTCCACCATCATTCCCTTGTAAAGGATTTGATGCAGGTTTTGTGTAGGCTATTGTGACTACATCACCATATACAACGGGACTTGACAAAGTCAGATTAACTTTGTTTGTATTTATCGAAATTGAACTGATCGCTCTTGAAGTTGAATTAACTAAAACAGTAAACGATGCTATTGAGGGAATGGCACTTGTAGAAAGATAACGATTAAAAGACGATATAAGAATAGATGGAGAAGCATTATATATAGTAGAACTTACATAGGCTGGACTGGAGGCGATTACATTGTTGGTCACTGTTTGGGCTGTAATTGTTGCCGCTTGTCCTCCAGAAGTAGATTGCAATTGATTTGTAGCTGGTTTAGTATATCTGACCGTAACTATATCACCGTAGACAATAGCACTTGACAATGTTAATTGAACCTTGTTTGTATTTATAGCTAATGATAATACAGTTCTCGCAGTAGAATTAACCATAACTGTAAATGCGGAGGTAGCAGGAATGACATTGGTTGCAAGATACTGATTATATGACATCGTCAGAGTAGTTGGTGTGGCATTTTCAACAACTGAACTGATGTATACGGGAAGGGATGCGGTTACATTGTTTGTTACTGACCGGGCAGTTATACTTGCCGCCTGGTCTCCTGCGCTTGTCTGTAAGGGAGTCGTTGCAGGCTTAGTATATGCCACTGTCACAATATTACCGGCAGCAACTGCACTTGCCAGTGTCAGACGGACCTGGGTTCCGCTGACAGTCACTGTGTTAACGGCTCTGCTGACAGAATTAACCATTACCGTAAATGCCGTGGTGGCTGGTACAATATTAGCTAGGTTCATGTTGTAAGTCATCACAAGAACTGCAGGAGCGGCATTTTCAATAACCGAGCTTACGTATACAGGGATGGGAGAAAGAATATTATTTGTCACTGCCCGGGCTGAAATACTTTCTGCTTCACCGGCAGATGTCTGAAGGGGATTTGTCGCAGGCTTTGTATAAGCCACATTTATGATATCTCCATATACGGCAGGGCTTTCAAGTGTAAGAAGGACCTTGGTCCCTGAAATAGTTACCAGGCTGACGTTCCTGGCCACAGAATTGACCGTGACAGTGAAGGCCGATGCATCAGGAACAATATTATCCAGGGTTCTGCTATAGGTCATTGCCAGTATCGATGGAGCAGCATTTTCTATTGAGGAGCTTACGTAAACCGGAATGGAGTTTGAACCGTATTCATAAGCTCCTATGTCAGGGCTGGTTCCGACAAAGTTGCTCAGGATATCAGAGCTTAAGCCAACGTCCAGTCCGGCATCAATTGCAGGTGATGATGCAAGCAGGGTAAAATCATTCGGGACAGATGTGAAGCCGGGATTGGCAGTTAAGTTACCTGAATTGGTATAATTGGTGGGAGTACCGGAAAAGACCGGCGCATTAGTTCCGTTGTTATAAAAAATATTATTCTGAATATTCAGCCCTGAAAAAGCACTTGCTCCTGTTAAGTATATCGGAGCACCGCTATACCCATTGAAATTCATGAAAACATTATTTATAATCCTAACATTGGTTGCAGATGAGATGGCGGCCCCGCCGGAGTGAACCAGCCGTATGCCATAATCTGTGCTGCCTGAAGTCCCATGGAACACATTATTGTATACATAAAACCCATTGATGGTTGTACCGCTTGAACCGGGGTTCATTGTTATCCCTTCAGTATAGTAACCGCTGGTTTTGATATTCTTAAAAAGATTATACCTGATAGTTACATCTGTCTGTGCAAGGTTTCTTGGAGTGAACAGAATTGCCGGGCTGCAGTTCTGGATAATATTTCTCTCAATAAGAATATGCGAGTTATTATGTTCCAGGGTTATCCCTGCATTATACATCCCGTTTACTGTTCCGGTAGCGCCAATAGTATTATCATGAATATATACTGAATATGGATAAGCGCCACTGTAATTTTGCTTATTCAGGTCAACACCTCCCTTTATCGTATTGTTATAAATTTCCATCCCATCCTCACCTGTGCTTTCAATAGCAAAATCCCATACAGAATAATCTGTCTTTTCAAGATAATTATTATAAATCTTACAGCCTAACATCATTCCACCCCATAGCCAGAATTTTATTGGCCAGCCCTGGGTTCCGATTGAGTGACCGTTTTCAATCATGGTATTATCATGTATCAGCATTCCGGTATGACCGCCACAATACAACGCTCCGTAAAATGACCCGTCACCGGCATTGTAGCCCGCACAGTTGGTGACAGAATTATTATAAAATTCACTGCCTGTCAGCCTTGTTGAAGGGGCAACCCCGTCACCCGTCCCGCTGGCCCACCATGCTACCGCACAATAATTGAAGTTTTCAAACGTGCAATCATGCACTTTTACATTATGCCTGTTCATAATGTAAAGCGCATGGCTGCTGGCATAGCTTGATCCGTCAAATTTCAGATTCCTGATTTCCTGGTTTCCGTTGACAACTGATGCAGAGACAAGATTAATGATTGCATCTCCGTTACTGCCATTTGGGCCATAATTGATCCTTGACGTAAGAGAAGTATTGGTTATTATTGAAGTTGCACCTTCTCCTTCTATGCTTACACCGGGAGATAATGCACATCTTGTATTCTCAAGATAAGTACCGGGATTAACATGGATCACTGATC
>CAZGDJ010000065.1:6806-12070 GCA_964524635.1 uncultured Rikenella sp.
TTACCGGTAGTAGATATATAATAAGTGGTCTGTGCCTGTAATGAGAGACCTGATATCAGAAAAACAAGAATTAATACCTTCTTCATCGTTCACAAGTATTAGTTTTTCCACCACAAGAATACATACGTTTCTCCATTTAAAACTGTAGTCCTTTTCTACCCGGCATTATTGATTTTCCGGGAACAATATGTAATTGAAACTGGATGAGTTTCTGACCGCAAATATGCTGCATTTTTTGACAAAGCGTCTGTTTTCATTGACGAACACACAATATTAAACGATGAACGGATAAAGTTGTTTCAATTTAGGGCAAGAATTATTATCAAATTTATGAAAAAGTTGTTTTGATGACTGTAAAGAACAACTTTTATATCAGCAGGTGAATTATTTTTAAAAAAGAATTACCATTGAAAATAAAATACTACTAAATGTAAACATAATCCTGAAAAAAGAAGTGAAAAATTAACTTTAAATAAAGGAATACACGGCGTTATAAGTACTTAAAAAATTCTAAATTTGCAGATAACGTTAAAGTGTGTAATGCATCACCATTTTCTGTCTTTGCAAAATTCAATCAGAAACATGAATAAACTAAACTGGACAAAATGTTACATGATGAGTACCATATTAATGTTGGTACTCACCTCTGCCTGTGTGCCATATTCCAAGATAAGATATCTGAACGATATTGATGAGATAAGTGAGCCTGTGTTTAATCCCATCAAACCCACAACCATATCTCCGTATAACAAGTTGAGAATCATTGTGCTTAGCACTGATGAGCAAACGGCTAACCTGCTGAATTATTCTGAACCCGGAGGCAGTCAGAATGGTAATAATGGATATCTGGTTGATGAAAAAGGAAATATCAATTTCCCGTTTGTAGGGACAATAGGGGTTGGAGGCCTGACACTCCTTGAAGCCGGTGCCAAGATAACTGACGCCATTAGCAGTATTATAACAAAGCCTGAGGTTATTGTTAGTTTCCTGGATAACAAGGTCACAGTATTAGGGGAGTTTGTGAGTCAGGGGACAAGACCAATTAATGAGGACTTTATATCTATTTATGAGGCGATAGCTCTTGGTGGCGGGTTGACACAGTATGCTGACAGAGAGAAAGTCATATTATTAAGAAAGGAAAATAACAAACTGATGCATTATAAGATAGACCTTACAACCTCAAAGATATCCTCGGATCCGCTTTTCTATATTATCCCGGGTGACATTATTATTGTTGAGCCTCTCAGGAGTAAATCAGGTGGCCTTCAAAGCCCGATACTATCTGTTATATCAACATCTATATCATTCCTTATGAGTATTTTATACATTACCACTATTACTTCCAGATAATATTCACATTTTATGAAAGACAATAAAATAATCGAGCCAACAATTTTTACAAGCAATAAGTTGTTTTTTCAACAACTTTGGTCTTATAAATACTATTATATCGTTCTGATAGTTCTGTTTGTTGGTGCTGTGTACATCTACAATAAAACTGCATCTGCAAAATACGAAGTCTACGCTGCTGTTATCGCCACAAAAAATGAGACCTCATCTATCCTGGGTTCAAATGACCTGTTTACCGGAATGCAGAGGTTGCAGACATATAGTGACATTGAGGACGGTATCAATAAGTTACGCTCCTTCTCAATGATTTCTGCCACAATAGATAAGCTTAATTTTGGAATCGGATATTTCAGCGTAAAATCCACTATTTTCAAAAGCCAGCGCGAATTATACCAGAATGCTCCATTTATTGTTAATATAAGGAAATCACATGTTCAACCCATTGGTGCAAAGTTTTATATTAAAGTTCTGAGTGACTCCACCTACAGGATACATGTCGATGAATCTGAATCAATGCTTTTTAATTATCTTGATAATGTTGCAGTTGCCAAAGACTTCCCTGTCAAATTTGACAAGGTTTGCAGGTTCAATGAAGAAATCACCTTTGATTATATGAGCCTGTCACTCACAAAGAATAAGGAGTTTAAACCATTAAAAGATGGACAAAAGGATAAATTCTACTTCATCCTGTACAATCCCGACCTGGTGGCAAAAGAGTATGTAAAGAACCTGAATGTTTACAGGGCTTCGGCTTCATCCTCAAAAATAAACATCCTTTTCCGAAGCGCAAACCTCGATAAATCGATATATTTCATTAACAATTACCTGAACTATTTTATAGAAGAAAACCTTGCCCGAAAGAATACCACCGCTGTCAACACTATTAAATTTATTGATGCACAGATCTCAGGCATTTCCGATTCTCTGGTCAGATCAGAGTCAGAAATATCAAGCTTCAGGGCTGCTAACCAGGTTATGAACCTGAGTTACCAGGGCCAGACGACTTATGATAATCTTCGGCAACTGGAAGGTGAGAAGAGTGCTTTACTGTCCAGGGAAAAATATTACAGTTACATCCTTGACTATTTAAGGACAACACAGGATTTGGCCGGGATCGTACCTCCATCGGGAATGAATGTTGACAATCCACTGATGAATCAGCTGATAATCGAACTGCTCGATCTCAACTCAGAAAGATCCAACATAATAAACCTCCGTGGAGAAAAAAATCCGTTCCTGGCTGATATTGAGAACAAGATAAAATCCAAAAGGCAATACATCATTGAGATTGCAACAAGTAATCTTAATACTGTTAAACAAACAATCAGTGATATGGATTACAAGACCAGCAGGCTTTCAAGAGAGATGGCTTCAATCCCAAGACAGGAATTGAATATGGTCAACATCCAGAGACAGTTTAATATAGATGAGGCAATATACACCTATCTGCTCCAGAAAAGATCGGAAGCCACCATTACAATGGCATCCAATTATCCTGATTTTACAATGTTTGAACCTGCAAGAAAGGTGACCTCATACCAGGTAGCTCCAAAATACCTCTTTAACTACCTGGTTGCATTGATTATGGGTATCTTTATACCTACCTGCATTATGATCCTTACCAATCTTATCAATTTTAAGATTAACAACCCCGAATATATTCAACAGGTAATTGACCGTCCTCCTGTGGCTACTATTTTTTCTTCTCCTGAAAAAGTTGAAAATATTCTGCTTGAAAGCCCCTCTTCTGTGTCAGCCGAATCAATCAGAGCTCTTAGAAGCATACTGTTCAGAAAACTAAATGCCTCACATTCAAAAGTGCTGCTTGTAACATCAAGTCAGCCAAAAGATGGTAAGAGTTATCTGTCTTTTAACATCGCTGTTTCAATTGCTCTTGTCGGTAAAAAGACATTGATTATTGATGCAGACTTTAAACGCCCTGTCCTTCATCATAAATTTAAACTTGACAATAAGACCGGCGTCACAACATTTATGACTGACAATGCAACTTTGAATGAAATACTATTAACTACTGATATTCAAAATCTTTCCTTTATTCCTGCTGGTCCCTCATTGCCAAATGTTACTGAGATTATCGAATCAGGAGGACTGGATAACCTGATTGAAGAAGTAAAGGGGAAATTTGAATATATAATAATTGATACCAACCCTATCGGCTTTATGGCTGATGCTCTTTTAATGACCCGTTATTCTGATCATACACTTCTTGTGGTTAGAAACAAAGCGACCTTCAAGGATTCATTTAACGAAGTTATAGCAACTTTAAATTCACATAATATCGTCAGGTATGATGTCATTTTCAATGATAAAGGCATGAGCGAAAGCTCTTACGGCGCATATTCGAAATACTATACTAAAGAAAAAAAGATCTGAAAACTAAATAATTTATCAGCTTAATTATCTGATTTTTAGCCAATTAGATTCCAGTGACTATAATAAAAAACCCCGGGGTTACTGTTATGTACAGAACCCGGGGTTATTATTTATCCTGATGATAAAGTAGTCAGCCTAAGCCTTCCCGTAAATTTTATTCAACTCGATTATATAGGTTTCAGGATCGAAATTTTCAAAAATGAATTGCCGGGCATTTGTCCCCAGCTTTTCAATCAATTCTCTTTCATTTACAAGCTTTAGAATGGCTTTGACAATATCTTCCGAAGAATGCTTTCCGATAATGATCCCGTTTATTCCTTCCTTAACAACCTTACCTATTGAACCGACATCCGTCACGACCGGTACCTGGGCAAAAGACATCCCTTCAAGTAATGATATCGGGAGGCCTTCATAAAAAGAGGGCAGAAGGAAAACATTGCATTCTTTTAATAATGATGTTTTTGAATCTCCTGACACCACTCCTTTGTACTCGAATCGCTGCCCAAGAGTCTCCGTGAACCTGCGCACATATTCATCCTTATCTGCTCCCACCCCTGCCATCATAAAATTAAAGGGGATGTTCATTTCTTTCAGAACTTCTAAAGCCTGAAGTATGTAACCGATGCCTTTATCTTTTACAACCCGTCCAATGAACAAAAGCTTTACAGATTCCGTATCACTATGGATTCTCTTATACTCTTTGGCTTCTTTAATATCCAGACTGTTAGGAAGCACAAAAATATTCCTGGCATTAAATCTCCCGGAAATAATCTCTTCTTCAACCGAACTTAAGACAATTTTAGGCTGTCTGCCTGATAAAATACGCCTTATTAATAATCTTATCCATCCGGGTATCTCTTCTTTTTCAAGGTAAAATCCTCCGTGAATGTGAACTATCATTCTTCTTCTGAGAAGCTGAGCGTAAAGAAGTAACGGTGCGTCTCTTATCAGGGAACGTTTCTCAAGTGCAATATTGAAATGAACCAGAAGGTCTTTGCTGAAAGTCATTAAAAAGAACCATCTAACCCAACCCTTTATGATCCTGAAATAGTAGAATACTGATCTCTTTTCCTTGTCATATTTTCCAAGCTCAAAATGGGTATATCTATGGCAGGTATTATTTTTAATTATAAAACCCGCAACAGATGATATGCCCCCGATGTTTTTTTCCAGGTCAAGACTCGGACATACCATTACTATTCTTTCCGGAGCAGTCACCTTAGTTTTCTTCAGTGCCATTTGTTATCTGCCCCTGATTATTCATTCCAGACTACTCTCTTTACATAGTCTGTATAAGAAAGAATTATCCTGACAACTTTATCACTAACGTTAGGCATTGAGTAATCTGCCACGGGTCTGAAATTTCGCTCTGCCCCGCATTTTTGAAGCTCAAGCTGATCAAGCCCCTGCATCACTCTGTCAGGGTTAAGACCAACCATCATAACACTGGCTTCCTCCATAGCTTCAGGACGCTCATGAGCTTCCCTGATATTCAGGGCTCTGAAATTCAGAATTGATGA
>CAZGDJ010000066.1:0-11922 GCA_964524635.1 uncultured Rikenella sp.
CCCGCAACGCAGTGCATAATCTTCAAGCTGATCTGTGCCAATTTTGTCAATATTAAAATATGAAGATGCCGGATTGGCAAATATATATCCGCAAACCGATGATGGCGGTGACATTGCATAACTTTCTGTCAGCGTCACCCCAATGGTCTCCGGTACTTTCAGCAGATCAAATATGACCTGTTTCCCAGTGTGATCAGGACAAGCAGGATATCCCGGGGCAGGTCTTATTCCCTGGTATTTTGTTTTAAATAATTCGGCCTGGGTGAGATTCTCTCCGGCAGCATAACCCCAGTATTTTACCCTGATCTCCCTGTGAAGCCACTCAGCTGCGGCTTCGGCAAATCTGTCAGACAATATCCTCATAAGGATGTTCTGAAAGTCATCTCCGGTAATATCCGGCGGCAAATCTGTTTTGGTTTTAACAGTAACTGCAAATATCCCGATATGGTCATCCTTTCTATTTACAAAATCTGAAAGACACAGGTTTTTCTGTCCGGGTTCCTTTTCCTCCTGATTACGGAGAAATCGAAACCATACCGGTAACCGGGATTCTTCAGGAAACACTTTTACGTCGTCTCCGTCTCTCTCTGCAGGAAACAAGCCTGCAACTACCTCCGCAACCATCAGCCTTTCTTTAATGATCCGGCTGATGAGAGCCTTCGCATCATTATACAGTTTCTTTGCCTCTGTTCCTTTAACCGGATCATTGAATATTTCAGGGTATCGGCCATTTATTCTCCATGCAAAGAAGAAGAATGTCCAGTCAATATAATCAACCAGGTCTTTCACAGGAATAATCATAGGATCAATAATCCCAACCCTGGCCGGTATAACAGATGGTGTCTCTGTTCTGAACGCATTCTCCCTGGCAGCTTCCAGGGTAACAAGTTTCCTCCTTCGTGCAGAGGCTTCATGCTTTTCCTTTAATCTTAGGTATTTCTCTTTAACAGACAAAGCATAGGTGCCATCTGCGGCCATCAATCCTGAAAGAACTGGCACTGCTCTTGATGCGTCTTTAACATGTACTCCGGCATAAGAATAGACCGGTGCAATCTTTACCGCGGTATGAATCTCTGATGTTGTTGCACCCCCTATCAGCAAAGGAATTTTCATGCCTCTGGCCTCCATCATAGTGGCTATGTGCACCATCTCCTCAAGCGAGGGAGTGATAAGCCCTGATAACCCGATGAAGTCAACTTTCTCACGTTCTGCTGTATCAAGGATGGTCTCGGCCGGTACCATAACACCAAGGTCAATAACCTCATAGTTATTGCATGAAAGTATAACCCCTACAATATTCTTTCCAATATCATGTACATCGCCTTTGACGGTAGCCAGCAGAACCTTGCCGGCAGAAGCCACTATTCCGCCCTTTGTCTCTGCTTCGATATGAGGAGTTAGCCGGGCAACGGCTTTCTTCATGACCCTTGCACTTTTTACCACCTGGGGCAGGAACATGCGCCCTGACCCGAACAGGTCGCCCACCTCATTCATTCCATCCATCAGCGGGCCCTCAATGATATGAAGCGCTTTTTTAAAAAGAGGCCGCGCCTCCTCAACATCATCTGCAATGAAAGTGTCAATACCGTTTATAAGTGAATGCTTGATACGGCTAATAACATCAGTGTTGCGCCATGCAAGCTGTTTTGTTGCCTCTTCCTGCTTATCGGATTTATTACCTGTTGCATATTGCAGTAATTTGTCTGTGGCATCTTTACGTTTATTAAGCACCACATCTTCCGTTAGCTGAAGCAAGCCGGGTTCTATCTCAGTATATATCTTTAATAATCCTGGGTTGACAATGCCCATGTCCATGCCTGCCCTGATAGCATGATAGAGAAAAACTGCATGTATAGCCTCGCGTATCGGATCATTCCCCCTGAAAGAGAATGACAGGTTACTGACGCCGCCGCTTACTTTTGCATGAGGCAGGTTTGCCTTTATATATTCCGCAGCCTTAATATAGTCCACTGCATAGTTGTTGTGCTCTTCTATACCGGTGGCAATTGCCAGTATATTCGGGTCAAAAAAGATGTCTTCAGGAGGGAAGTTGACTTTTTCTGTGAGAAGTCGATAAGACCTTTCTGCAACTTCTTTCTTCCGTTCAAAAGTGTCAGCCTGCCCTTTCTCATCAAAGAGCATGACAACGGCTGCTGCCCCGTAACGTCTTACAAGACCGGCTTTTGCCAGGAATTCCTCTTCTCCTTCCTTAAGACTTATAGAGTTGACTACAGGTTTCCCCTGCACGCACTGCAGTCCGGCTTCTATTACTTCCCATTTTGATGAATCGATCATTATCGGCAGACGCGCAATGTCTGGTTCACTCATAAGGAGATTAATGAATCTTTTCATCGCAGATGCCCCGTCTATCATGGCATCATCCATACAAATGTCAATCACCTGGGCCCCTCCCTCGACCTGATCACGTGCCACATCAATGGCAGTTGCAAAGTTCCCTTCACGTATGAGCCTGGCAAACTTCAGCGAACCTGCCACATTGGTACGTTCACCTATATTGACAAAATTGGTTTCTGGTCTTATGACCAGCGGTTCAAGCCCGCTCAGGCTTGTCAATTGTTTACGTTCAGGCACCATACGAGGCCTGAACCTAGAAGCTAAAGCTGCTATGACTTTTATATGTTCAGGAGTGGTACCGCAGCAACCGCCTATAATATTTACCCATCCTTTTTGCAGAAACTCATTTATAACAGAACCCATGAATTCAGGACTCTGATCATATCCGCCAAACTGATTTGGAAGCCCGGCGTTGGGATGGGCAGATACAAAAAACGGGGCTTTCAGTGAAATCTCTTCAATAAAAGGCTTAAGCTGTTCCGCACCAAGGGCACAGTTAAGCCCAATGCTCAGAAGAGGATAATGTGACATGGTCACCACGAAAGCCTCAAGTGTCTGACCGGTAAGAGTACGACCGCTGGCATCAGTGATTGTTCCTGACACCATTACGGGAATATCTGTTTTCTTTTCTTCAAGAACGCCACTGATTGCAAAGAGGGCGGCTTTGGCATTGAGCCCGTCAAATATGGTTTCAACAAGCAGTATGTCTGCACCTCCGTCTATCAGACCCCTTGCCTGCTCAGCATAAGAATCTGCAAGCTCTTTGAAGGTAACACTCCGGGCTCCGGGATCGTTTACATCAGGAGACATTGAGGCGGTCCGGTTTGTAGGGCCTAGAGAACCTGCCACCCAGGCTTGCTTTCCTGTCTCACTCAGGTAATCAGATACTGCTTCACATGCAATCCTAGCAGCTGCGACATTTATCCTGTAAACCAGATCCTCTGTGCCATAATCAGCCATCGAAATGCTGCTGGCATTGAAAGTATTTGTACTGATGATATCAGCTCCGGCCTTTAAATAATCAAGGTGTATTGACTTGATTATTTCAGGCTGAGTGAGAGAAAGAATATCATTGTTACCTCTCAGGGCCCTGGGATGTGAGTTAAATTCCGAACCACGGAACTGCTCCTCGGTAAGATTATGACGTTGTATCTGCGTCCCCATTGCACCGTCAAGCACAAGTATCCTCTCGGACAATACTTCTTTTACAGATCTTTTCAAATTATCCTTTATTAATCCGACAAAAATACCTTAAAGTGATGATAAATGAAAACCCTGCGCCATTTCTGATAACAGATCTTCAATTCATGGGCTTTTAGGCATAAATGCCGCAGAAATGTCATCAAATGCCGTAAATAAACCGCAACATTTTATATTTCAAACTACTACATTTGTTTACCTGAAATAAACTAGAAATGGCAACAATAGCTGAAAAGATCAGCCTGGTCAGAAAGAATAAAGGAATGACACAGGAAGAACTGTCAGAGAAAGCAAAAATAAACCTCAGAACCCTGCAACGAATAGAAAGCGGGGAAACTGTTCCAAGAACCAGCACCCTTAAAAATCTTTGCTATGCCATGCAGGTAAACTTTGATGAGATTATCGACACAAAAATGGTTGAGAACAATAATTACCTTGTCTGGCTTCACCTCACTCCTGTCACAGCCTTTATTATGCCTTTGGGAAATATAATTTTACCTTTAATTCTCTGGCTTAATAAAAGAGATGACATTCAGGATGTCAGGGAACAGGGAGCCAATATTATAAACTTTCAGATATTCTGGTACTCATTGACAACCATATTGGCTGGAATTGTGATTTTCAACCGATTTTTCCGGGTAACTTATTTTCTGCTTCCTGCTTTTCTTATTGTCAATGTTATATATCCAATCATTATTGGTATTCTGGTCAAAAAAGGCAGAATAAGAAATTATTACCCGTCAATTATAAGGTTCATAAAATAGGTAAAGTGGCTTAACAATTGAACCTTCCAGATTCACACTGGTGTTTAGTTTACTGCATCAAATTGTTTCCTGAAGAATATCAGCACTTTGTTTAATAATATAGGGAATATTCTTCTTCCGACTTTTTGCTTTTTGCCTGACCTGATGATATTCCTGACAATACCGGCTATATCATCTTTCTGTGACCAGTGATCTGCTCTCAAAGAAGCGTCGCCCTGTGTCTTAAAATACTTCTTCATATCTCTTAAAGAAATGTCTGTGACTCTGTGAACCACATATCCTCCATCCCGAATGAGAGCAACAACGTCTCCTCTGGCAAATTCTTTTTCTTTCAATGGTTCAATCAAAACCTTGTCTCCTGGTTTTATGGCAGGCCACATACTGTACCCGCCTGCGGTTATACTTACAACTGACTGATTATCAAGTAAAGCAGCGGCAGTCAGGAATGCGCTTTTCATCTCCTTGTCTTCGTGTGCGACCAGATAGTCTCTGACGGTCTTGTCAGGAACAAACTGTAATTTGCTTACAGGCACCGTTAGTACAAGATCACCTATTGCGGCAGCAAGCCTTGCGGTTGCCTCGTTGTTCCAGTTCTGCTGAACACAGTTAGCCATTACCAGGCCGGCCGCTTCTGCCCCGGTGACAGGTACTGAGACGTTGGAGTGCCCATGACCGATAACCCACAGATGATCAAGGTTGATACTACGAGGCTCATCGTTACTGTATACCGGAGTGCTGTGCATCACCCATCCTGACTCCCCCTTTCTCAGTATGAGTCTGTCATCATGCATAATCTTATCTCCACATTTGTCAAAGATCATTGCAAGGGTAGTCTTTCCCATACCTGATCTTCCGCTAAAAAGCCAGCCTTTTCCGTTTACATCTGCCCCTGAACCATGTATCATTATCCCGCCTAAAAATGAAGTCAGGTAATAAAGCAACAGACCATCAACAGGGTAAGGCAGGGGATCAATATCGTCTTCCCCGCAATCAGAGAAAATCCGCCATTTCATTTTCTCCTTATTCAAAACCATCAGAGGATTTCTTTCAGGGTATTTAGTTCTTGCCTGCACATAAATTGCTTCTTTTGATTTTAAAACCTCCCAGAACGGCTCACGCTCCTGACTTTTTCCCTCCTCATCAATAAGGGAAGCTTCAAATACTTTCTCTGCCTCATCAGGTACAGAGCCTTTTTCGGGATAAATGTCCAGCAAAACGTCCGGGATAGCTTCCTCCTTGTTAATAAACGCCCTGAAGCGCTGATCCAAAACAATATCTATTCCATCCTCTGACTGAAGACGTATCCGAAAAGATGCTATGACCAGATCAACAGTCACTTTCTGAAAAATCAAGAAATGCCTTTGCTTCAAGCAGAAAAAGCAGGATGTCTTTCTCTGCCTCATCCCTTTCTACATCAAATTCTTCAACAAGCATATTAATTATTTCCCCGATGTTCCTCCGGCCATCAATGGAATCCCAGATAAACGCACCGGTATCATTAAGCCTGTAAAGCGAGTCCATATCAGCAATATTATCAGTAAGAGGAATAAGAAGACTCTCATTGTTGATCCGACGTACAACAACTTTCGGGGAATGAGCAGGTATTGTCTCAGGGGAGATCATAAATAGTAATTATCGCTTAAAGGTAGCCAATTTCAGGCTATCTTTGAGTGAACAAACTTGAGAAGAATGTCAGGAAAGAAAACAGGGAAGAAGAGACCAAACATAGACTTAAAAAAGTTTATTGAGATTATCTCAGCCACCATGCTGAAAAATCCCAAACAACCACTTAACTATAAGCAGATAGCTGCCAGGCTTGAAATAAATGACCCGGTGGATAAACGTTTTGTTTCGGAAGCCCTTCTCCGGATGAAAAAAGAAGGACTCATTGAGGAGAGAGGTCATGGCAAGTATATAATCAAAGCCGGAGGAGGTTATGTAACTGGTACTATTGATCTGACCAAATTCGGATATGCATTTGTCATAACTGAAGAGATGGAGGAAGATGTTTTTATTGCAGCACGTAATCTGAGAACAGCTTTGCACGGAGATAAGGTGAAGGTGCTTCTTTATGCAAAGCACAAAGGGAACAGGCCTGAAGGTGAAGTTGTGGAGATTATCACAAGGTCAAGAAGTGCTTTTGTCGGCACAATAGAACTTAATCCTCAGTTTGCTTTCCTGATGCCTGATAATAAAAATATGCCTTTTGACCTGTTTATTCCTCTCGCAAAGCTGAACGGAGCAAAACAGGGCCAGAAAGCTCTTGCGCGAATTATTGAGTGGGACCAGCGGTCGCGTAACCCTGTGGGAGAGATCATTGAAGTCCTTGGTTATCCCGGAGAGAATGATACCGAGATGCATGCCATCCTTGCCGAGTTTGGCTTACCATATAGGTTTGAACCTGAGATTGATAAGGCGGCAGAAAAAATACCATCAGATATTACTGAAGAAGAAACAAAATCAAGACGTGACTTCCGTGACATTCCTACTTTTACAATAGACCCTGAAGACGCAAAAGACTTTGACGATGCTCTTTCAATGAAACGGCTTCCAAACGGAAACATTGAAGTGGGAGTTCATATAGCTGATGTGACATATTATGTCAGGCCCGGATCATTAATTGACAAGGAAGCGCAGGAGCGTGCCACATCAGTGTATCTTGTCGACCGTACTGTGCCGATGCTACCGGAAAAACTGTCAAATCATATTTGCTCTTTGAATCCCCTGGAAGACAAGCTTACTTATTCTGCTGTTTTTGAGCTTGATAATAAAGCCAATGTGGTAAATGAATGGTTTGGAAGAACAATAATAAAATCGGATAAGAGGTTTTCATATTCTGAAGCACAAAAAGTAATAGACACCGGTGAAGGAGACATGAAGGAACAGCTCCTTGCTCTTCATAACCTGGCACAGAAACTGCGTGAACGAAGGTTCTCCTCTGGCTCTTTTGCTTTTGAACGACTCGAAGTCAAATTTAATTTAAGCGAGACCGGAAGCCCTCTCGGGATACTGTTCCGCGAATTTGGCTCTTCCAATCAGCTCATTGAAGAGTTTATGCTTCTGGCCAACAAACGGGTTGCAGAATATGTTGGTAAGAAACTCAAAGGAAAAACTTTTGTATACCGGATCCATGACAAACCTAATCCCGAGAAGTTAAGCTCTTTCAGCTATTTTATTAAAAGGTTCGGTTACCAGCTTGATACTGAAGATGCCAAGGGATTGCCTGCAGCAATTAACAAGCTTATGAATGATGTATCAGGTAAAAATGAGCAGAATGTTGTTGAGACACTTGCACTGAGAGCAATGGCAAAAGCTGTCTATTCAACTGATAATATTGGACACTATGGACTTGGTTTCGGTTATTATACTCATTTCACCTCGCCAATCAGAAGGTTTCCTGATATGATGGTGCATCGCCTTCTTACAAAGTATCTTGAAGGACAGGCTCCGCGTGACGGAGAAAAATACGAAAAGTTATGTGAACACTCATCAAAAAGAGAACGTCTGGCAGCTGATGCTGAGCGGGCTTCAATTAAGTACAAACAGGTGGAATTTATGAGTGATAAGATTGGCCAGACCTTCGAGGGTGTAATATCGGGTGTGACGGAATGGGGCGTCTATGTTGAAATCATTGAAAACCAGTGCGAAGGCATGATTGCCATAAGAGAACTACAGGAAGATTTTTTCGAGTACGATGAGACAAACTACTGCATCCGCGGGCGTCGAACCGGGAAAGTCTACATGCTGGGAGACAAGATTAACGTGGAGGTCGTAAAGGCCGATCTGCAGAAAAAGCAGCTTGACTACAGGCTTGCCTGATCATTCTCAATGATCTCCATAAGTCTTTGTAAAGCTTCTTCTTCAGGAATATTTTTCAGAACCGGGGTAGTGTTTCTATAAATGTGCACAAGACCTTCACCTGCGCCTATATATCCGTAATCAGCACCTGCCATCTCGCCAGGTCCGTTGACGATACAACCCATCACGGCAATTTTCATCCCTTGAAGATGTGAAGTTGCTTTTTTAACCTTACGCACAGCAGCTTCAAGGTTGAATTTAGTGCGGCCACAGGTGGGGCATGATATATATCTTGTCCGGGTAATCCTGGCTTCAGAAGCCTGTAATATTGCAAAGGAAAGATCTCTGAGTGACTCCCCTCTTATTGCGCCTTTATTCGAAATACATAATCCGTCGGCGTTTTTCCCGATAAAGAATCTTCCAAGTAAAGCCGCTGCATCTATACAAAGTCGCTCATGATCATCTTCATTAAACACGGGATTTAAAATACCGGCAGCTGACTCTGGAATGGATTTAAGACAAATATCTTCAGCGCTGAAGGTGTTTATCTTTAATGCTGGTATTGTACTTTTCTCATCCAGAAAAATGCCTTCCTGCTCTGTCACTACTACCGGACAATACCTGTCACCCCTTTCTTTTTGCGAAGGAGCAGAACAAGGCTCTGTGATACGTCCGCCAGATCCCCCTATATAGCTTATTATTTCCTTTGCAACAGGTATCTCACGCTCAGGTGCTTCTGAGAGTGAAACTCTGATGGTATCTCCTATTCCCTCTGCCAGTAGTGCTCCGATCCCTACTGCCGAAATAATGCGGCCATCGTCACCCTCACCTGCCTCTGTTATCCCCAGATGTATCGGAAAGTTCATCCCTTCGCTCATCATCATCTTTACAAGCAACCTGTTGGATTCAACCATAACGTTTGTGTCAGATGACTTCATTGAGACCACCAGGTTATTGAATCCCTCGTCAATAAAAATTCTCAGGAATTCGATAGCTGATGTCACCATCCCCAGTGGAGTGTTTCCATATCGGGTCATGATACGATCCGAAAGAGAGCCGTGATTAACACCTACGCGAATGGTTGTGCCAAACTCTTTGCATATTCCGGTCAATGGTAAGAGACGGTCTCTGATCCGTTCAATTTCCGAGTTATATTCTGCCTCAGTAAGTTCATACTTAATGAATGAAGCCCTTTTATCAGCATAATTACCCGGATTGATGCGAACCTTTTCAACGAGGCGCGCAGCAGTCTCAGCTGCAGCAGGATTAAAATGAATATCGGCACATAATGGTGTTCTAAACCCGGCGTCCCTTAATCCTCTTTTTATGTTTGCAAGATTCTCAGCTTCACGGACACCCTGTGCAGTTAACCTGACCATGTCTCCCCCGGCCTCAATAATCCGGATTGCCTGTGCAATGCTTGATGCAGTATCAAGAGTATCAGTGTTAGTCATGCTCTGGATTCGCACAGGCATATCACCTCCCAGTGGAAGGCTTCCTATCTGTACTATCCGTGAATGAAATGACATTTTAGTCAGGATGATATCTCCCAGTCATAGCCGTCTTTACGGTCTTTGACAATAATACCAAGGGCATTAAGCCGGTCACGTATCCTGTCAGAGACAGCCCATTCCTTTTTATTTTTTGCCTCTTGTCTCATGTCAAGCAGCAGGTTGACAACTCCGGCCAGCTTGTCATCACTGATGCCTTCCTCTTCCTTAAGCCCAAGTATTTCAAAAACAAAGGTATTATACAAGCCCTGCAGCTTCTCAATGTCAGAGGAGGTAAGGTATTCCTTGCCGTCGTTAACAAGATTAATAATACGAACTGCGTCAAAGAGATTAGCGATCAGCACTGGAGTATTCAGATCATCATTTATAGCATCGTAACATTTATTCACTATTTCACTTACATCAACACCTGACCTGTCAGACGGCTTCAGGTTTGACAGAGTTTTTTTTGCTGTCAAAAGCTTCTGTAATCCTACAGATGATGATAGGAGGGCTTCGTTGCTGAAGTCTACCGTGCTCCGGTACTGAGCCTGTAAAATAAAAAACCGTATTGTCATCGGGCTGTAAGCACGCTCAAGCAATGGATGAGTTCCGGTAAACAACTGGTCCAGGGTTATGAAGTTATTCAGTGAGCGAGCCATTTTCTGGCCGTTGATGGTTATCATGTTATTATGCACCCAGTATCTTACCGATGGTTTTCCCTGAGTTGCTGTGCTCTGAGCTATCTCACATTCGTGATGAGGGAAGATTAAGTCCATCCCTCCGCCATGGATGTCAAAAATATTGCCCAGGTATTTTGTGCTCATCACCGAACACTCAAGATGCCAGCCGGGAAACCCGTTGCTCCATGGTGATGGCCATTTCATTATATGCTCAGGTGAAGCCTTCTTCCAAAGAGCGAAATCAAATACTCCATGCTTCTCTTCCTGACCCTCAAGATCTCTTGTGTTGGCCTTCATCTCTTCAAGCACCCTTCCTGAAAGAATCCCATAGTGAAAGTCTTTACCGTATTTCTCAACATCAAAATATACAGAGCCGTTCTCCTCATAAGCATAGCCCGCTTTTATGATCTCTTCAATATACTGTTGCTGTTCAATTATATGGCCTGTGGCCCTCGGTTCAATCGAAGGGGGCATAGTATTGAGCATCTCCATGGATTTGTGGAATGAATTCATATATCTCTGAACCACTTCCATCGGTTCGATATGCTCCTGACGTGCTTTCTTTGTTATCCTGTCCTCCCCCGATCCTTCAACTTCATTTTCAAGATGGCCTACATCTGTGATATTGCGCACATACCTTACCTTGTACCCAAGATGCATGAGATAACGATAAAGGATGTCAAATGTTATATTAGGCCTGGCATGACCGAGATGTGAATCACTATAGACCGTTGGTCCGCAGACGTACATTCCAACAAATGGCGGAGCGAGAGGCTCAAAAAGCTCTTTCTTACGTGTAAGTGTGTTATATAAATAAAGATCCTTTTTCATTCCTGAAATTGTTTATGCAAAAGTAACTCTTTTGGGGTAATGGATTAAATGCATATTATAAAAACTGCCCCGGGTTAACCCACCCCGGGGCAGCAGTCCTGCATAACAGGACTTCTCCAGCGCACGAAGAGTGACAGGGCGCAGCGAGACTTTTTCAGAGCTTGCACTTACGTGCCACTGAATGCTTAAAATAAGTCTTCCCAGACCTTAATATGTGCTTTATGAGTATAGCAAACATCTCATAGACACCTTATATTGTTGACATTGACTAAAGTAAAGATACGCAAATATTTCTTGCTTGTCAAGTTTTATTGAGATTAAAAAAGGAAACAATTAATTGTTTTACCTCAGGATTAAAAAAGTGTTCTAAGGACCCAGACCAGTTTTCCAAACCTGTGAGGGTACCTCAGCAAACACCCGAAAGTAGTTTTGCAGTTGTACCTTTTCTTCATAAAAGATATTGAAGGGAATAAATCCCCGATAATGAAGATTATCCTGGACCTGAGACCAGGCAGGGACCTGATGGTTGAGAGGTATTTCTCTCTTCGACTGATGGCTGATGTGACATGCGGGTTTTCAAGGGAAGCCTGAAACTTACCTAAGACATGATCACCATCCGCTACATTTATATAACTGTAAGGCAGTTCTGCTTTATAGATGCTTTTCATAATGAACAGGATCTCTCTGGCTTTATCCTCAACTCCCGCCTCCCTGGCTTTTTCAAACAGGTCTCCTGTTAATATTTCACTTTGATTATTCTTTAAAAGCAGGTATATATCGCAGTAAAGTCTCAGCTGAAAC
>CAZGDJ010000067.1:0-11832 GCA_964524635.1 uncultured Rikenella sp.
TTTACAGAGCTCTCGAAGTCTTCGCTTAAAGTTTCAACCGGTTCAAAGCCGCAGCGTACACCTGTCATATTGACTTCCCCGTAATAATCTCTTACTATAAACTGCCATGTTCCGTTATAAATAGTCACAATGCCTGTCAATGTTCCCTTCCCCCCGGGAAGAATATCTTCTGCATACAATGCGTAGCCGCTTGTCCGGACTACAATACTCTCACCGTTGCAGTCCTCAAGATCTCTGTTTGTTGCTGATGATACTTCGGCATCTTCAGCCCATCTTAAGCCTGAATTGACAAACTGTACATCCTTGAGAGTAACAAGCTTACCCAGGTATGTATTTGTTGTTGCCTGAGCGATAGTAAGTGTGTCGGGATAAGTAGGATTGTCAACAGAGGTCTTTAAAATATGTTTATCTGCATTCATGCGTGACACGCTCCAGTAATTGTCTGACTGAACGGGAGTGCTGCCGATCTGCCAGAAGTCGCCATAGTCACCTATGAATAATCCCTTCAGGTTTACAATAACAGAGTCGCCAATATACAAACAACTTACAGCGTCAAAATACATTCTTATGCCTCCGGTGGCATCCTGAACATAAGCTTCCCTGTACATGTTGCCGTCTTTCTTATCACTTGCCGTTATTATTCCATATAAAGCCCAGTCAGATTCTATTTCAACAGGATGACGGTCAATATTTTCAAGAGCCATCTGGTCATCATAGAGCGCCTTTACTTGTTGCACAGTCACAATTTCGCCATATTTAAAATTCACTACCGGAGGAGGGGTCTCATTATTATCTGTACAGGATGCAAACAAAGCAATCAGTAACAGAGCATATACTGGAATATATATATATGTTTTCATCTTCTTCATTATTAACATTTCACATTCATTATTGGTTTTTTACATTCTTATACTGAAGTTGATGAAGTAGTTAAAACCATTATAATAATAGACTTTCGGATCAAACTTGTCCGGATTAGTTTCGTCAAAACGGTACTGCTCAAATCCACCAGTGATCATATTGGTGTTGTTAAGCACATTACTCAGGTTAGCGCTGACATTGATATATACCTTATCGATCTTCCATGACTTTCCTACAAAGATATCAACCAGGAATCCGGGATCAGTTTTAATCTGGTAATCCCAGTAAGGATAAAAATCATCTTCGTCTTTGGTCCTTGTAACAGGATTAAAATCAAGGTAAATGTCCTTATAGTAACTTCCTGTCACGCCAGCCCACCAGTACTTTGATGAATTGTACTCAACACCCAGCGAGAGAGCTGTCTGAGGTATACCACTCTGTCTGAAATATTTTATCCAGACCTCTTCTTTACTGAGCACTTCGCTGCTATTATCCTGTGTTATTGTGACATCGGGATTATTGACCCAAAGAAACTGGCCTAGGGAGGCGACAGCGTTAATTGTCAGTCCTGTGGTTATTGTCACTTCCGTGCCCATCTCAATGCCATAGTTTTCTTTAGAAATACTTGTCATGGCATAATTAACCAGCTCATTTTCTTCATCGCTATAAAAGGTTGTGACTTCTGTCTGGTTCATGAAACGGGTATAGTATCCGGTAATTCTGCCCTTAATAACAGGCGATCTGAGAACATAACTTATGTCTCCTGAAATAATAGTTTCTTTCTTTATTCCATCGGTAACGGTATTTCGCGTTCGCGGAGAAAGGAAAGAGTTGCGGAAAAGCGGCGGGTTTGTGGTAACCAAAGCATTGAAATTAATAAGGTGGCGACCTGTAATGCGATAGTCACCGCCAGTCTTTAATCCCCATGTCAGATAGTTAAGCTTTTCAGACTCACCAAAAGAATTATCGGGAAAAAGGCCTTTACGGAACAGCCCTTCCCTCCACATTGAAGTGTAACGTCCGTTGGCGCCAAGATAAAGCGAATATCGGTTGCCAGAATAACGGGCAGTGCCCCAGAGTGTTGCGCCCTGCTGGTATGCATAATAGTTGTTGCCAATAATATCACCTTCATAGGCAATATGGTTTGGATTGTTAAGATCAGTCTGGCTTTGACTTGAATACTCACCATAATCGCTCTCGGCAAACTGATCAATGTCTACCCAGAAATCTCCTCCAAGGAGATCATATACAGTATTGAAATTATGACCCCGGTACAGATCAATAAGGAGCCCTCCGGTGATGTTTATTTTCTCCGCAACATCCCATGAGGCCCGTGTGTTAAACTGAAACTGTGAGAGATCATTCCGGCGATCCTCAACAATGTACCTTGACCTGTATCCTGTTATGTTTTGGCCGGGCGTACCGTTGATATCCTCAATCATATCCAGATGTTTCCTGTTGGCAAAGTACATATTATCCCATGCTATGTGGCTTGTATTCGGATCAGTAAGCCATTCTTCAGTTTTCCCGATAGCTTCTGCATCTGAATCCTGGTTTGATGGCAGTTTTTTATAATAGTCGGGCTTAGGATCAACTTCGTCATACCAGTTGAGTGCCGAGTATCCGCTCTTGCCAAACCAATAACCGGCTGTGGTTTGAATATTGAGTTGTTTAAAAGGTGTCCATATATGATTTAGGGTGAAGAGCGGCTTATTATTACTGCGTACTCTTGAGTTACGTACCTCTCCGTTCTGATATCCCCAATATGGATTATAATAATTGTCTTTCATCAGGTCATACACTTCCTGTGTTGTGCCGCCTGCCACACCTCTCCTGTATATTGCATCAAGTGCAGTTAGGTTAAGGCTGTGACGTTCATTGAATTTCTTTTCAACTGACAGGAAGAAGGAATTGGCATTATAAAAAGTACCTTCCTCATAGCCTCTTTCACTCCAGCGATGTGAATAACTGGCTGTTACAGCCCAGTTATTATTCATTAAGCCTGTGGAATATGTGAGCATCGCCCTGTTCCGGTAAGTGCGGTTTGACAGTGAGTACACTGCTTTTACACCAGCCCTGTATTCAGATGCACGGGTGTTTATGCGTGTTGCACCCCCAACAGGCTCAAAGAGAAAACCAATTGGCTCAGGACCAGAAGATACCATAGCGCTGCGCATTACATCATTGAGCCCTCCCCAGTTTGAAAAATACGGAGATCCTGACTCAATGTCATTTACTACAAAGCCATTTAAGCTGACGTTACTGTAGCTGGATTCATAGCCTCTTACCCTGAACATCATTGGTCCGAAGGTATAGGCTGCCGTACTCAGAAAAATATCAGCCGAGGAGCTTAATATTCCCTGTATCGATTGTGCTTCAAATCCGTCTTCTGAAATAGCTTCATTTAGGTTTAAAGACCCAAGATCCATCATGAAAGCAATCATAGGCTGCATCATGATTGTTCCTGCATCCGCAGAACCTCCCGGAGTTACAGTAACACTGACTATTGCCTGCTCATAATCACCCTTATCAATGTAAAGCATTTGTTTCCCTTCACTCAGTGACACTTTGAAACTGCCATCTTCTGATGACACTCCCAGTTCTCTGCCTGATGCATCAGCAATTACCGCACCTGCAATGGGTGTCGAATTGTCCATGTCTGCTAATTTCCCTCTTACAGTGCCCTGCTGAGCTGCAACTAACCCTGTGTTTGCAATGATTAAAAACAACAGGATAATCAGTTTATTATATTTCATATTGAGATTTGAAAAATGTGGTGCAAGATATGATTTTAATGTTGAAAGAAAAATGCCAAAAGGCACAAGGCAAAAGTGAAAAGTATAGGTAACCTAAATCTTGACCTCAACCCTAACCTCAAAATCCCATCAGCATGATTTCTGGTATTGTATTTGAAAGTTGACTCTGAAAAGATACCTTTATCACCTCAAAAATTGAAAAGGATGCGAACGATAGCAGTAACAATAATTCTTCTGACACTTGCATTTTGTGTTGAAGCCCAGCAGTCTGTGAAGGCCGGTCTGATTGC
Organism: uncultured Rikenella sp.; assembly: GCA_964524635.1. Classification (GTDB taxonomy): domain Bacteria; phylum Bacteroidota; class Bacteroidia; order Bacteroidales; family VadinHA17; genus SR-FBR-E99. The sequence continues at coordinate 3,908 of CAZGDJ010000067.1, forward strand.
ATTTTATAATCTTGAGAATCTGTTTGATACCATAGATACACCAGATGTCCTTGATGAAGAGTTTACTCCGGAAGGGCCTAACAAATGGACCAGTGACAAGTATCAGAAAAAGCTTGATAATATGGCTCTGGCAATATCAAAAATAGGTGAAGATGATGACTGGAAGGGAGGTCCGGCTGTACTCGGTGTCTCAGAGATAGAAAACCGTTCGGTTCTTGAAGACCTTGCAGCTCACCCATTGCTAAAAGAATCTAACTATCAGATTGTTCATTATGACTCACCGGACCGCAGAGGTGTGGATGTTGCACTGATGTATCGCCCGCGTTTCTTTCGCGTGACAGCATCAGCCAGTCCGGTACTGGATATCAAAGATGAAAATGGTGAACGAATATATACGCGTGATCAGCTGGTAGTGTCAGGTATTTTCGATGGTGAACCGATGAGTTTTATTGTATGCCACTGGCCTTCAAGAAGCGGGGGAGAAGCTGCCACTAAATCTCGCCGTAATGCTGCTGCAGCTCTCTCAAGGCACCTGGTTGACAGTCTTCAAAGCATTGACGCCGGAGCAAAAGTGTTTGTCATGGGTGACCTTAATGATGATCCTACAAATGAGAGCCTGAGAAAGTATCTTCGTGCTGCACCTGATGCGGATAAACTGAAAGACGGAGAGATGTTCAATACTATGTTTCCTCTCTTTAAGAAAGGAATAGGATCTCTTTATTATCGTGACGGGACAAATCTTTTTGACCAGATAATAATTACAAGGTCTCTGGTAGGCAAAGATTACTCTTCATATAAGTTTTATAAGGCTCAGGTATTTAACAGTCAGTTTCTGGTGCAAAAAGACGGTCAATATAAAGGATACCCTCTGAGGTCATATGTGGGAACAGTCTTCCAGGGTGGTTTCAGTGACCACTTTCCGACTTACGTCATTATTGTGAAGAAAAGCAACTAAGAGAATGGCGAATTGCGAATTACGAATGACAAATTCACCTGAATCCTCTCCAACTTTATAATTCTTAATTCTTAATTTTCTATTGCCCTGAGTCCTGAGCCCTGAGCCCTGAGCCCTCAGTTCACCAGTTTAATACCTACCGGTCTGTGGTCTGAGATGTAAGTCCCATAGTCCGGATAACATGGCGCAGCCCTGTAGACTATTGTAGTGTCAAGATTGTCAAACAGTTCGTCAGTGATTAGAATATGATCAATATGGCTTGGCCACGATGGATAGGACCAGAATAGCTGGCTCCCTTTTGCAATATCCATATCAGCAAAAGCATAATTGTCAGGGTCATCAATGAAGCAGCGAAATGGATTCGTGGCGGATGTCTCGCCAGTTATCTCATCATTTAGGTCCCCCAGCACAATGACAGCGTCTTCATTCCTGTATGTATCAATATAGTCCTTCATTATTTCCGATGACTCCCTGCGTATACTTTCTCCTTCGCCACAACATTTGAAGTGATTATTTATTACATAGGTGTCAATGCCTGTGGGAATATGATGAACCTTAACTTCGAAGGCAGGTCTGAGGTAATATTCGGAGTCAGTAAAAAGAAGCCTTGTAGCGCTCTCATCAACAGTAACTTCGGAATCTTTGAAAATATATGCAAGATTCCATTGGTCTTCATCAGTCAGGTAGAACAGGCCTGAATAACCATTTAACAGTTCAATTAGCTGATCAAAGCCGGTCTCTGATGCTACCTCCTGAAGAGCATACACATCTGCATCAATAGAGTTTAATAATGAAGCCAGCATTATTACTGAGTTATAGCCTTCTTTCGGAAATGTCTCAACGTTAAATGTAACAATGTCAAGGCTCCCGGCTGTCCCCGGTGTGATGCAGTTTTCAAAGACATTCGGGTCATCAGGCAAAGGAGGCTGCGACACCTTGCGGCATGAACCTGTGTTGAGCAGAAGAAGCAGAGATATAAAGATTACGGGACCCTTATTCATTATTATACGAAAAATGAAGTGCAAAGGTTGCAATTTTAAATCCGAAAGTCAAAAGTTCAAAGCTAAAAGTTCATGGAGACGCGGAATCCTGTAACTCTGAAAACCTTAAACTTTAAAACTCTGAAACCTTCTCAGTCTAATAGAGCATCCTCACTCTGATAGTTCCCTCAATGGCTTTAAGCTTTTTCAGAATAGTGGTATCAAGGCAACTCTCAGTATCAATGATTACATATCCGATTTCAGCATCAGTCTGAAGGTACTCGCCAGCAATGTTAATGCCCTTCGATGTGAATACATAATTGACCTCCTTCAACACCCCTGGTTCATTTCTGTGTATATGAAGAAAACGCTGGGCATTTTTGTTAGGCTGAAGTGACAGCTGTACAAAGTTAGTCGCTCCGATGGTTGTACCTGTGTCGCTGTATTTGACCAGTTTTTCTGCTACCTCTATGCCAATATTTTCCTGTGCCTCAATAGTGCTTCCTCCAACATGGGGTGAAAGGATGACGTTGTCAAATTGCTGAAGTTCAGATATGAAAGGATCGTTGTTTGAGGCAGGTTCATGGGGGAAAACGTCAAGTGCAGCGCCAAGAAGATGTCCTGACTTTATTGCCTGGGTAAGGGCCGGGATATTGACTACAGTACCTCTTGATGCATTCAGCAGACATGAACCTTTCTTCATGAGAGACAACTCTTTTTCTCCTATCATGTTCTTTGTAAGAGGAGTCTCAGGCACGTGAAGGGTTACAACATTAGACACTGCGAGGAGTTCTTCAAGAGATGAGCAGGCAACTGCTTTGCCAAGACTGAGTTTCTTATGGATATCAAAATAATAGACATTCATTCCAAGAGCTTCAGCCAGAATTGAAACCTGTGATCCTATGTGACCATAGCCAATGATCCCAAGGTTTTTCCCGCGCACTTCAAATGAGTTACTGGCTGATTTGAGCCATCGTCCATTGTGAGCAGCTGCGTTTTTTGAAGGGATACTCCTCAACAATATAATACTTTCAGCAATGACAAGCTCTGCGACTGAACGGGTATTGGAGAAAGGAGCATTGAATACAGGTATGCCCATCAGCCTGGCAGCATGACCATCAACCTGATTGGTGCCAATACTGAAACAGCCTATGGCAAAAAGCTTTTCGGAAGAAGCAAGAACCTCTTTTGTCAGGTGTGTGCGTGACCTTATGCCAATAATGTTTGCATTTCTGATTTTGGATTTAAGAGAAGCACTATCAGGTGAATCAGGCAAAGACTCAATGTTTGTATACCCGTTAGTTTTCAAAAAATCAGTTGCGCTCTCGTCTATTCCCTCGAGCAGGAGAACCTTTATTCTTTCCTTTTCCAATGAGTACTTGCCTGTCATAATAATAATAATGCTTTTCTATTAACGGGATTAATAACATTAACAAAATGCCGCAATATAGTGAAAAATATTTTGCATTGACAGCTTGTTGACTGGTTGTGGATATTTCATCATAACAAATTAGAAACCTGACATATTTATGTTCTTTACCGCAAAATTTGCTGAATATTATTAAATTTACAAATCAGGTTAATTAATGATATCAAAAGAGGGCAACTATTAGTTACGTAATTCTTTTTGGACCAGTTCTATGAGAAGGTTTTATCCTGAAATAGAGGAACTGAGGAAACAGATAGTGGATATTACACTGGTGGTTATATCTGTTATCCTTACTGTTGGCCTGGCAAATATTCTTATACGATCAACAATACGCGGTTTCGATTTCCTGGTAGCAATTCAGTTATGCATTGTTAGCATTATAGTTTCTTTAGCACTTTTTAGAAACCGGGTATCAACAATAATTAAAACTTATACCGTTATTTTTCTTTTAGTTGTTATTTCCATCTCAGATACAATATACTGGGGGCTGCTATCATATTCAGCGATATATCTTGTTCTTATTCTGATATTCGTTTTCGGATTTCTTTCTTTCGCCAAAACGATTATATTGGCAGCAGGTTATGTTATGATATTTTTATTTATCGGGCACCTGTATCATAAAGGAATACTTGAAACTCCGGAACAATATGACATTCAGGGCTATTCAGGCATATTGCTCCCATGGATAATAGATTCAATTCATATTTCAATTGCAGTATTTGCATTAATATTTGTCCTGCATAAATTTTCATCCGTTTACCTGATAAAAATAGAATCGTTACGCGCAAGTGAAGCCAAATACCGTTCGTTAAGTGAGACAGAAAATACAGGTATCTGGCATCAGAATAATGAAGGAGATACTGAATTCATCAATGACGCGATGTGCAGGATACTGGAGATTGATTCACCACAGGAGCTTTCAGAGTTGACATACCTCGATTTCCTTACAAATGAATCACGTGAAATCGTTGCAGGGGAAAACAGAAAACGACTTCAGGGTAATAGCTCTACTTATGAGGTAGTGCTTACCTGTAAAAGCGGTGTGCGTAAGAATGTGATCGTTACCGGTTCTCCTCTCTTTGACCCGGATAACAAGGTTATAGGTTCTATCGCCACATTTATTGACATTACAGGTATCAGAAAAACTGAATCAGATCTTGCGGAAAGTGAAAAGAGATTCAGAGAGATGTCAGAGTTATTGCCGCAGGTTGTCTATGAATCTAATGAAAAAGGTGTTCTTACTTATGTGAATAAAAACGGACAGGAAATTTTTGGCATTTACGAGGACGATATTAAAAAGGGAGTGACTATCCTTTCTACTATTGATCCTGCCGAACATGAACGGGTAAGAACAAATATCGGGAAGGTTATTTCTGAGGGTCATCATGGTGGCAATGAATATACCATGGTCAGAAAGGACGGTTCCCGTTTCCCGGCGTTGATCTATTCCAGTCCTATAATCCGGGAAGGCAAATACAACGGATTAAGAGGCACTATAGTTGATATCTCTGAAAGGAAAAAGGCTGAAGAGGTGTTAAAGTTAAGTGAGAGATGGTTCAGGGAGCTCCTTGACCTGAATCCATATGGTGTCGCAGTTAATGATATGGAACGTCGTTATATTCTGGTAAACAAGAAATTCCTTGAGAATTCAGGTTTTACTCTTGACGAAGTGATAGGTAAAACCATTTCTGAGCTCGGGCTAAATCCTGACAAAGAAGTGACTGAGATAATAGAGAGGGAGCTTGCTTCAAATGGATTTGTTGAAAACCTGGAGGCAAAAGGTAAAACAAAAGATGGCCGCTTATTGGATATTATCTATTCAGGCAGGATTATCCAGATGGGTGGCAAACCTGCTATATTGAGCTCAACAATAGATATTACAGAAAGAAAGAATATGGAGAGGGAGCTGGAGGAGCATCGGAATCATCTTGAGGAACTTGTTCAGGAGAGGACCGCGGCAATGGAGGCGGCAAACGAAGAGCTGACCGCAACCAATGAAGAGCTATTCAATCAGCGCGAAGAACTTCAGAAACTCCTGAATGCCCTGAATGAAGCTCAGCAAAAACTGGTTGAATCTGAAAAAATGGCATCTGTGGGTGTACTGGCTGCAGGGATATCGCACGAAATTAATAACCCGCTCAATTTCATACAGGGTGGGTTGTATGCACTTGAAGATTATTACAAAAATAACCTTGGAGACCATAAACAGGAGCTTGAACCATTATTCCAGGTGATAGGCGAAGGCATCAAAAGGGCTTCTGAAATTGTTTCGAGCCTTAATCATTTCAGCAGAAGGACAGAGTCACATAATGAAAACTGTGACATACACAAGATCATTGATAACTGTCTTACCATGCTTAAAAATCAGATTAAGCATAAAATCATTATAAAAACAAATTATACAGAGGGAAAGATTATACTGAAGGGCAATGATGGGAAACTGCACCAGGCTATTCTTAATATAATTATGAATTCCGTTCACTCTTTTAAAGACAATGGTGAAATAAATATTAAGACTGAAACGGGAAAGAATGAGGCGATTATTACCATCACTGATAACGGATGTGGTATAAGCCCTGAAAATCTCAAAAGGATTTTCGATCCTTTCTTTACTACTAAAGAACCGGGTAAGGGAATAGGGCTTGGATTATCAATTACCTACAATATCATAAAGGATCACTCCGGTGATATTTCCGTTAAATCAACACTGAATAAGGGAACTACTGTTGTAATCAGATTACCCATCACCGCATGATAAATCAAACAAAAAAGGGGCCCGCAAAAGAGCCCCTTTTTTGAATTGTTTAAATTGTTATTCCTTAATAAACCTCTTCATATGAGTGCCTGTTGGTGTGGTAAATTTCATGAAGTATATACCTCCTGAAAGCTCGTCAACAGGAATTACAATCTCCTGTTCACCTTCACATCTCTGGGATATTCGCTTCTTGCCTGTTATATCAAAGATCTCAATAAGTGTTACATCCTCAATATTCTTTGCATTAATCTCCGTTGTTGCGGGCACAGGATAGAGTTTAAGTCTTCCGGCAAGGTTATCTTCAATGCCTGTAGCGACAGATACTGTTACAGTATATGAAGCAGTTGTCCCGTCTTCAGCCGTCACGGTGTAAGTCACAGCGTTTGTGAAATCTCTTGCAACACCTGATAGCGGATCAACAGTGGCATATTCTGATAATGTTATAGTCGGAACAAGAGCAGTACGGCTTGTTCCGGCAGGAACGGTTGCAGTAATAGTCTTGGCTGTCTCGTTGATAGTGCCGTTAACAACCGGGTTCAGAGCACCAAATGAGAAGGCAGTAATGGCTTTCAATGCACTCTTTGTCCTCACCGTTACTGTATAAATGGCAGTGGTTCCATCTTCAGCTGTAACTGTATAAGTGACCGGATTTGTAAAGTCAGTGGCGATATCGCCTAATGGAGCAACAGTTGCCTTCTCTGAAATTGCAATGGTCGGAACAAGGGTCGTTTTGTCAACACCAGCCGCAACAGCCAGGGTTATCGTCTTGGCTTCCTGGTTAATTATACCGGTAACGGCCGGACTAAGTGCATTAAATGCAAAGGAAGTAATCGCCTTGTCTGAGCTGTACAAGACCATATTTGCCATGTTAACCGGGAAGGTCTGAACGGTTGCATCATAAAATCCTGCAATCACGGTGATATCCATTTTTGAGGTTGGTATGACCGATCCTACAACATCCCCGTCGCCGGCGTAGAAGGTCCTCATCACCACGTTGTTTGTACCGTCAGAAAGAGTATAGTTTGTTGAAGCGGCAAAGGTTGCGGTACCATCACCCTGGGTTATGTTTACCAACTTGAACTTTATCAACATTGATTCATATTGCAGGTAGTTGGCAATGTAATCAGGGATAGTCAGTTCCGGAACAGTGACCGTGTTGCCTGATGAACTGATTGTCACAGTGGCAGCTGTAGGTACTATCTCCATCAAGCCATGATACAGGGCAAGTTTTCCTTCCAGTCCGTTTATGTTGTCACCGACAGCAACTACGGTCTGGAGCACACCCGGGTTCGGGTCGTCAATAAGCAAGCCAGCGCCTGCATCCTGGATATATTTCTGGTTACGGTTATTTGGCCGAAGCATTGTGACAGTTGCATCTGCATTTAATTTCACCACATCACCTGCCACAAACCTGGTTCTGAGGTCCGTAATGCTTGTGGCAACTCCTATCACGGTGAACTCGCCGCTTTCAGAGAAGACTGTCTCATAATTTTGAGCATCAACGACCCTGAGCTTATATGTTGTGCCGTAAGGTGCGTCAGCAGGAACGACGGCATCAACTGTACCCAGAGTGGCGTCTGTGTTACCGACATATGATTGCCATTCAGTTGCTCCGGGTAACCAGACTTCAACTACTATTTCGGTAACGTTTGCTGAGGTCCATGTAATGGTTACATCCTGCCCGGCATAGAATTTCTCACCACCTACCGGCGCTGTAATGGTAACTATCGGAGTGGCAGCAGCAATTGTGGTGAACGTTGCACTTGTGGCTGTGCTTTCATTGCCCAAAGCATCCTCAACCGGTCC
>CAZGDJ010000068.1:0-1633 GCA_964524635.1 uncultured Rikenella sp.
TTCCTGCATCACCGGCAGAAGTAGCAGTAATCTTTACAGGTAATGCAGAAGAGATCATGTTATATGAGACCGGAATAAAATATGTTCCCGCAGGTAGTGAAAAGCTCTATGACAATAATGATTTCAATGCCTCCTTCGCCTCCGGCTCATCGCTGTTTGATACAATGATAGTGTGCCCCTCATCAATGGGAATGATTGGCAGAATAGCCAACGGAGTATCAGATGACCTCATAACCCGGGCTGCAGATGTAATGCTGAAAGAAAGACGAAAACTGATACTCGTTCCCAGGGAGACACCCTATAATCTTATCCATCTGAACAATATGAAGCTCCTTACCGAGGCGGGAGCAATAATATGCCCTGCTACACCATCATTCTACAGCAAGCCTGAAACAATTGAGCAGCTTGTGATGACAGTGACTGACAGGATATTGATACTGGCAGGATATAACATTGAGACCTTCAGGTGGAAAGGATAGAGCTTCATAAACGCATCAGGACTCTTCTGCGGCGGCACCATCTTCTGAGCCTGGCTGTTATAGACAATAAGTCACCATGGTGTGCTTCCTGCTTTTATGCATGGGACGAAGAAGACAATACCCTGGTGATAACCACTGATCCTGCCACAAAACATGGTTCCGCCTTTCTCAGAAATCCTGATATTGCCGGCACTATAGCTCTGGAAACGATGCGTGTGGGACGCATCCGCGGGATGCAGTTTACTGGTATTATTACAGAGCCAAAAGATAAGGCACTGGAAAAAGCCCGCAGATGTTATCTCCTTCGCTTTCCCTATGCACTGCTGGCAGATCTCCACCTGTGGACCATTAAACTCAACCATATTAAACTCACTGATAACAGGCTTGGGTTCGGAAAGAAAATAATATGGCACAGACCGCAGTAACCTGCCGGTTTTACAAATGTTATATAATAAGTTTCCCCTCCTAAGATAGGGGAGGTACTCCCGCAATGCGGGAGGGGGGTGGTATGAGACTATTAGGACTATTATCATACCCCCTCCCTCCCGGCAAACCGGGAGGACTCCCCCTTTCTAAAGGGGAGAAACTTTAAGTCTGATTTTTTTATAAAAATTTTCTTCCTCGTCTTACCATTTCAAATCCTTCAACTTATCAACTTTTAATCCTTACTCCTCTTCTTTTTGCTAATTTTACTTCTCCATGATTGATCATTCCACCATAGAACGAATCTTTGATGCCGCTCAGATTACAGAGGTCATCCAGGAATTTGTCTCCCTGAAAAAGAGAGGTGTTAATTATCTGGGCCTTTGCCCTTTTCATAATGAGAAAACACCATCATTCACTGTTTCTCCTGCCAAGGGTATCTTTAAATGTTTTGGTTGCGGTAAAGGAGGCAATGCCGTGAACTTCGTGATGGAACATGAGCATCTTTCATATCCTGAAGCTCTTCGATGGCTGGCAAGAAAATACCATATTGAAATAGAGGAGAAAGAAACCACCGCAGAAGAACTGCAGAAACAGAATGAACGTGAAAGCATGCTGGTGGTCACGCAATATGCCTCAAAACAGTTCACTGAAAACCTCTTCCATGGACGTGAAGGTCTTGCTCTGGGTCTATCCTATTTCCGGGAACGCGGATTCAGGGATGACGTCCT
>CAZGDJ010000068.1:1643-11789 GCA_964524635.1 uncultured Rikenella sp.
GTCCTGCACAAATTTGATGTGGGCTATTGCAACGAGAAACGCGATGATTTCACTCAGCGAGCCACAGCCGCAGGATATAAAAAAGAGTTCCTTGTTCTGAGTGGTCTGACGATAGAAAAAGAAGACTATAGTTTTGACAGGTTTGCCGGAAGGATCATGTTCCCCATCCATTCACTATCCGGGCAGGTACTGGGCTTCGGGGGAAGGATAATAAAAAGTGATCCGAAGGCAGCTAAATATGTCAATACACCTGAGACGGAGATATATCATAAGAGCCGCATCGTTTACGGGATTTTCCAGGCAAGACAGGCTATAACACGCGAAGACCGCTGTTACCTTGTTGAAGGCTATACTGATGTTCTTTCGATGCATGAGGCAGGAGTGGAGAATGTGGTAGCCTCATCTGGTACCGCCCTTACACAGGAGCAAATCAGGCTTGTTAAGCGCTTTACTCCGAACATAACGATGCTTTATGATGGTGACACGGCCGGTGTAAAAGCCTCTGTGAGGGGCACTGATATGGTGCTTGAGGAAGGGATGAATGTGCGTATTGTGCTCCTTCCCGAGGGCGAGGACCCTGATTCCTATTCTAAAAAAGTCTCTAACGAAGAGTTTAAAAAATACCTTGCTGACAACGAAACAGACTTCATAAGATTTAAAACAAGACTGCTCCTTGATGAGGCTAAAAATGATCCCGTCAGGCGGGCCAACCTCGTACGTGAAGTAGTTCGTTCCATTGCTGTCATCCCTGACCAGATAAGTCGTACCATTTATGTCAAAGAGTGCAGCCTGCAGCTGGGTATGCCTGAAGAGGTGATCCTTGATGAGGTGATGAAGCTCAGAAAACAACAAAACTTCAAAGACAGGAATGCATACCCCGTCCAGGACAGCATCGTGACAACCGCGGTAACTGCTCCAAAGCAAAAGAAAAGAGAAGAGACTTCACATTATTCGGAAAGAGAGTTGCTAAGACTGTTAATAAGATATGGCAGTGAAGTGCTGACAAGAGAAACTGACCGCGAGACAGGCACCGAAACTATTACTACAATAGCTGAATTTATTATAGCTCAGATCACTGAGGATGATCTTGATTTTGAAGATCCGGTTTTTAAGTTGGCTTACGAAGAGATAAGATTCAACGTTAGTCAGGGCCTCTGCCCCGGAGATAAACATTTTGTGCACCATATCGATCCCACCATAAGTGCTATGGCAGTAGATATGCTGACCGAACAATATACCCTCAGCCGGATATGGAGCTCAAGAGGCACCTATGTTGAGACTGAACAGACAAAGCTGAAGGAGATTGTCCCCGACACGGTTCTTAAGTTCAAAAGTGACAAAATAAAGATGATGCAGAAGGAGCTGAGAAAGGCCATGGCGGAAGCAGGCAATGATGATGAAAAAATTGCTGCACTCCAGGAACAATACAAAGCTATGACGTCGTTGCAGAAAAAGATTTCATCCAGTCTTGGAAACCGTATTGTGCTGTAAAAAACAACAGCATTAATTTCTTTTTATAACTTAGACAAAATTTCACCTGCCATGCAAAGATTTTTGTCGGTGTTGGTTTTTGTATGCTCATTATTACCTGTATTTACCTCATGTAATAAGACTGAAAAAACAACCCGGATCAAGACCCCTGTTTTTTCAACATATAAGCCTTCACTGCCTGCTGATTCTTCAGCTTCCAGGGAGATTTATTACGGATTGATGACACCTGTTGAGGTGTGTAATATTTTTGACCGGCTGGGTCTTTCGTTTAACGATACCATTCTGAGTCCTTATGAGAACTGCAACCTGTATATGAGCAGTTATAAGGCCGCCATGAACCTTGGGGTATATGGAGTTGATATGGGATATGTGAAGATGTTTGGCTTCAGCAGGCAGACGATGGGTTACTTTCACACGATAAAAACACTGAGTGAAAGGCTCAACATGCCGGACAGCTATATAACAAATGCCATTAACAGTCTTGAGGCTAATATGAATAACGCCGACTCCCTGACATCATTGATGACAGACACGTATCAGAATATTGAAGAACATCTGCAGACTGAGGGAAATGAAGGCACACTGGGCCTGATGATGATGGGGGGCTGGATAGAGGCTATGTACCTCGCAATAAACCTCGCTTATGACCCCGCAAACCCGGACCCGCAGGTGGTGGAGAAGATTGCCGAACAGAAGTATTCACTTCTTTCTCTTCTAAGCTTCATGAAGAATTACTATGATGATCCCATGGTAGTCTTTTATACCAAGAAATTAAAGTATCTCAATCGCTGGTTTGATTCATTTGAAATATATTATCATAAAGGAGATGTTAAAATTGACACAACCAGACAGGTTATTACAACTTCCGGTAGCGAAATGACAATTACTGTTGAGACGCTTAACCAGATACGTGATTACATTTCCGTATTGCGTAACGAGATCACTGAAGTCTGATAATAAAACACATATAACTATGAATCGTATCCATTCACTCATTGTGGTCATTGTGACCCTCATTGTCATTTCATGTGGTAAAACACGCAAAGAAGCTCCCGGAGAGACACCGGTAGCCGAGACAAGGCCAACAGTCACAATAATTGACAAAGGCTTCGGTAAATATATCTCCGGCTATACTTCAGGCGTCATTCCCTCCAACAGCACCATTCAAATAGTTCTGGCTTCTGACTTCGCAGCAACTGTTGATAAGAGCAAGATACAGAACATCTTTACTTTTGATCCTTCATTGAAAGGAACAACAGAATGGGCAGATGACCTGACACTGATTTTCAAGCCCTCAAAGCCGCTTGAGCCGGGAACAGAATATGAGGCAACAGTTAACCTGGGGAAACTTGGTGCTATTGAAGAACGCTTCCGCTTCTTTCCTCTGAACTTCCGCACTATTGAAAAGAATTTTACGGTGACGTTAGATCCTCTCTCCTGTGACCCTCCTGCAGGTGATACTTATACCGTCTCGGGGACTGTTGTTACATCAGACTTTGTAGAACCTTCTGAGGTTGAAGAATATCTGTCTGTCCGCGCCGGAAAAACCTCTGAAAAGATTGCATGGGAACATGACAAGGGAAACGTTCATACATTTAAAATCGAAAAAATAGCCAGGGGAAAAGAGAAAAAGGATCTCGTGGTATCATGGAACGGCAGCAAGTACGGAGTAAAAACAAAAGGAGATGCGAACTTGTCCATACCGGCTGCTGGGGTCTTCACAATTACTGACCTGAAGGTCAACGCCGGCGAGGCTAAAAGTATCGAAATAATCTTTTCCGATATAATTGACCCTGATAACGAGCTGGAGGGTATAGTAACAACATCTCCGGCACATACATTTACGCTGAGTTCCGAAGGTAACAAGATCATTGCTATCCCCGGTGATTATATTATCGGAGAAGTCACAATGTCAGTCGATGGATCCGTTCGCAATACGAGAGGTGAAAAGCTGGGTGAAACCGTTTCGCGAACAATAAATTTCACTCCCGTTGAACCGGGAATAAAAACAGCCGGCAAAGGCGTTATCATGCCTTCTTCCGGTAACCTGATCTTTCCCTTTATGGCTGCCAACCTTAGTGCGGTGGATCTGACTATCATAAAGGTTTTTGAAAATAACCTGCCCTATTTCCTTCAGCAGAACAGCATGGGAGAAGCAAACAGCTATGGTACTATAAAACAATTCGGGCGTCCCGTTTACCGGGGTCGGATAAATCTTACCGGTGGCGCAGGATTTGATCCAAATAAATACAACCTTTTTACCATTGACCTGGCAAACTACATAGAAGTAGAGCCCGGCATATTGTACCGGATTGAACTCGCAATGAGGCCATCCTATTCATTGTACCCCTGCTCCGGAGAAAAACGCTCTTCAAAATATGAAGAGATGCTTGACCAGATGGATCTTGAAAAAGAATGGGAAGGATCAGATGATTATTATCAGCTCTCAGAAGAAGGACTCTTTTATTCTTATGCTTATGACTGGGAGGATAATGAAAATCCCTGCTCTGATGCTTATTATAGTCCATATAAAAAACTTGTCAGTAATATTCTTGCATCTGATCTTGGCCTCATGGCAAAATACGGAGATGATAAAAACATCAGGATATTTGTCAACAACCTTCGTACTGCCCAACCGGTAGAAGAAGCTACTGTAGAGGTTTTTGACCTTCAGATCCAGTCTCTCGGCACTGCTAAAACCGATAAATCAGGTATGGCCGCACTTTCCTGTGCAAGGAAACCATTCCTGGTAGTCGTACAAAAGGATGCTAACCGTAACTACCTGTCTCTCAATGATGGAGAGGCTCTTTCAATGAGTTCTTTCGATGTGACCGGAGAGATGCCCCAGGATGGCATAAGAGCTTTTATCTTCACTGAGCGTGACGTAAGACGTCCGGGAGACACTATTTTTATCGGCATTATCGCCCGCGATGTCACCAGTGGTTTGCCTGCCGGTCATCCTGTTCATTTTGAACTCCTCAATCCTATGGGACAAAGGGTGACTGATCAGGTCGCCACTCTCAATAAACAGGGTTTTATTACATTCTCTACAATCACAGGAGATGATGCCGTCACAGGCAATTATACAGCGCAGATTCGTATCGGCGGTGCATCTTTTACAAAAACAATAAAGGTTGAGACTGTCAAACCTAACAGGCTGAAGATAAAGCTTGATTTGCCCTACACAGTAGCCGGTGGTGAGAGCCGGACTATACAAGGGGATCTGAAGGTGTCATGGCTTAACGGTACTGTTGCACGTGATATGAGAGCAACAGTTGATCTGCTGCTGAAACCCGTCAGGACTACATTTGATAAATACAGCCAGTATACTTTTGATGACCCGGCTGCCCAGTTCTGGTTTGAGAGTCAGACAATCTTTGACGACAATATAAACAGCAACGGAGAAGCAACTGTCTCATTCTCTCCTGATGATGAGCTCAATGCTCCGGGAATGCTGAGTGCTGTGCTGACCACGCGGGTTTACGAAAAAGGCGGCGATGCAAGCATCACCCAGACGACTCTGCCCTATGCCCCCTACCCGGCATTTGTTGGAATAAATATCCCTGCATTGGGAGCAACAGGCAGAATGCTGTTCACAGACCGGCAGAATGATATTAAAATCGTCACCCTCGACAAAAATGGCAAGCCTGTAAGGTCTGAAGTAGAAATAAACGTATATAAGATTGACTATCGCTGGTGGTGGGAGTCTGATGAAGAATATCTCGGATCTTACATCTCTGACAACAGGCAGACAAACGTATTCAGTAAGACAATCAGCACATCAGGCGGCGAGGGAAGCGCCTCGTTCAAAATCGACAAAGAAGAGTGGGGACGATACCTTGTACGCGCCACTCTTCCTTCAGGCCATTCGGCAGGAAAAATCATTCTGATAGACTGGCCATGGGACTACGGAATGAAGCCGGGTGGTAATGAAGGAGCTACAATGCTTCAGCTAAATACTGACAAAGACAAGTACAACGTAGGCGATGAAATAAGCCTTACCTTCCCGTCTCCGGCAGAAGGCCGTGCAATAATAACACTTGAGAACAGCACCGGCATAATTGATGTGACACATGTTAACACCAATGCCGGCAATACCGTGGTTAAGATCACAGCTACCCCCTCCATGGCGCCAAATGCATATTTGTACGTGACCATGTTACAGCCTCATTCACAGACCGTTAATGATGCCCCTATTAGACTCTACGGCGTAATACCCGTGATGGTAGAGGATCCTGCTTCGAGGTTAGCTCCGGTCATAACCATGGCTGACCAGATAAGATCACAGCAGGAAATTGAAATAAAAGTCTCTGAGAAAAACAAACAGGAGATGACTTACACTCTTGCCATTGTTGATGAAGGCCTGCTCGATCTTACCGGGTTCCGCACACCTGATCCATGGAAGTGGTTCTATGTAAGACAGGCTTTGGGAGTTAAAACCTGGGACCTTTATGACCTTGTATTCGGAGCTTTCGGAGGTACTCTAAACCGCATTTTTGCCATAGGTGGTGATGCTGCTGTTCTTGACCAGAGCAAGAACCGCGCCCGTCGTTTTGAACCTGTAGTACGTTTCATGGGTCCTTTTACCATTGAAGCAGGCGAAACGGGGACCCATAAATTAACATTGCCCAGGTATACCGGATCAGTAAGAGTAATGGTGACTGCCGCAGGTGAAAGAAATACTTTCGGCTCAGCTGAGAAGAGCGTCATCGTCTCTGACCCGCTGATGATACTTGCTACAGCTCCGCGGGTGCTGTCTCCCGGTGACAGGGTTGCGCTGCCGGTGACTGTCTTTGCTCAAAAGAAAGAAATATCTGAAGTATCTGTGACAGCCACAGGTAATGAAATGATTTCGTTTACCCAGGGTACAGGCACCGTACGCTTCTCTGAACCAGGCGAAAAAGATCTTGAGCTCTTATTTAACACCGCCCCGAAACCTGGAAAGGCTATTATCAAAGTGTCATCAACAGGAGGTGGGGAATCTGCTGCTTATGACCTCGAAATAGAAGTCAGGTCTCCCAATCCGCCGGAACGCAGGTCAGAGACAAAACTCATCCAGCCGGGTGGTAAATTTGAAAAGAGCTTCAAACCATTCGGCATTGAAGGTTCATCTAAGGCTTCGGTTGAGGTCTTCACCCTTCCTTCAGTGAGCCTTGGCCGCAGGCTCGACTGGCTTATCGCATTCCCTCATGGCTGCACTGAGCAGGTTACTTCTGCAGCTTTCCCGCAGGTTTATCTGCCTGAGATTTTGGGCAATAATTTAGCTGATCTTGCCGCTGTCCGCAATAATGTTCAGGAAGCACTAAGAAAGATCTCTTCACGTCAGTTGTCAAACGGAGCGCTGACATTATGGCCCGGAGGCAATTACCCTGACGACTGGGCTACATCCTATGCCGGTCACTTTGCTATGGAAGCCCAGAAAGCAGGCTATACACTGCCGGCCGGCTTCCTTAATAAATGGACCACATATCAGCGCAGACAGGCATCATCATGGAGATACCAGGCACAATACCGGTATACCAGTGTGGATCAGGCGTACCGTCTCTTTACTCTGGCTCTTGCCGGCTCTCCTGACAAGGGGGCAATGAACCGCCTCCGTGAGACTGAAGGAATACCGGTGCTGGCAAAATGCCTCCTGGCTGCATCGTATGCAACAACCGGACGTCCGGAAGTAGCTCAGGGCCTGATAGATGTAAGAAACCTGAAGACTGAAAACGAGTATTCATATTACTATTATGGAAGCGGCCTCAGGGATAAAGCAATCATACTTTACACCCTGTCAACTCTTGGCAACACAACGGAGGCAATGGAGGTCCTGAAGACTCTGGCTGCAGAGCTTAGCTCTGATTCATGGTACAGCACTCAATCAACTGCCTGGGGGTTATTTGCCTATATGAATTTCAGCAAATCACTAAAAGGTGATTCCAATAAACCTGTGAAAGCAGTTATTGACTTCAATGGAAAGTCTGGAAAACACTCTTCAGAAAAAGGTGCGATTCTGAAAGAATTCATTCCGGCAGAGTCAAATAATCTGTCGGTTAACAACGAGAGCGATATTCCGGTATTCGTCACCTTCACAGAACAAGGCGTCCCGCTGGTATCTGATAATACTGTTGTTGAAAACAATCTCAGCATGAAGGTTGACTACCTTGATATGTCGGGTAATACCATTGATATTTCAACACTGAAGCAGGGTACCGGATTGATGATGGTTGTCAGTGTCACCAATAACACTTTCCGGAATATCAATAATTATGCATTGACACAAATGGTTCCATCAGGGTGGGAGATTCAGAACACCAGGCTATTTGAAGCCAATCTCGGCATAAAGGAAGGAGCTTATGATTATCGTGACTTCCGTGATGACCGTGTTTATACATACTTCAGTCTCAGGCAGGGAGAGACAAAAAAATTCATTGTTGTGGCCACGGCATCATACAGGGGTACTTACTCGTTGCCCGCTGTAGTATGTGAGGCCATGTATGATGATGGTATAAGAGCCCGTCGTCCTGGCAGGGAGGTAGTTGTGACCGGGGCAGAGTGAAGCTGTTCAGGAGGATAGCAATTATTGTTACGGCGGCGCTGGCGCTGGCGGTGCTGGCAGCACCGCTGCCACGGTTCAGTGCTCCGCTCTCAACCGTGGTGGAGGGTGCCGATGGCACCCTCCTCGGCGCCCGCGCCGCCGCTGACGGCCAGTGGCGATTCCCACAACCCGACAGCCTGCCTGATAAATACATCACATGTCTCATTAATTATGAAGACCGCTGGTTCAGATGGCACCCCGGAATAAACCCTGTCGCTATTATAAAAGCCCTGACTGATAACATAAAAGCAGGTGAAATAGTAAGAGGCGGCAGCACTATCACCATGCAGGTGGCCAGGCTCTCAAGAGGCAATCCTCCACGCACATATGCAAGCAAGATCATTGAGATGCTCTCGGCAATGAAGCTGGAGCTTTTCCGTTCAAAAGACGAAATATTAAGACTCTATGCAGCCAACGCTCCTTTCGGAGGCAATACGGTAGGCATCGACGCAGCTGCATGGAGATATACGGGACGCAGCTGCAGTGATATTTCATGGTCTGAAGCTGCAGCCCTGGCAGTGCTGCCTAACGCCCCTTCACTTGTCTATCCGGGAAAAAATACAGACCGCTTCAGGGCGAAACGTGACACCCTGCTTATCAGCCTTCGTAACAGGAATATAATAGACAGCCTCACATGCAGCCTGGCACTTGAAGAACCTCTTCCGGGTGCGGCAATGCTTATGCCTTCATCAGCACCCCATCTTACTGATTACTACCTTATTAATCGGCGCGGCGAAAGAATAAGGACAACCATCGATGCAGAACTGCAGGATGAGGTGAGCAACCTGGTTAACAGTCACCAGACCAGAATGACAAATGACTTGGTCTTCAACGCTGCTGCAATAGTTGTTGAGGTTTCTTCCGGTAAGGTGCTGGCATATACCGGTAACAGCACTCTGCCTGATACAGCACATATCTATGGCCGTGATGTTGATATCATTCGCTCGCCAAGAAGCACAGGCAGTATCATGAAGCCCTTTCTTTATGCCGGGCTTCTGACTTCAGGTGATATTTTGCCTGACCAGCTTGTCCCGGATATACCGACACGCTTTGAAGGATTCAGACCTGAAAACTCAGATTTTAGCTACAATGGAGCCGTCAGAGCCGGAGACGCATTATCAAGATCGCTTAATATCCCGGCTGTCAGGATGTTGCAGAAAATGACAGAAGATAACTTCCTTAGCCTGCTCCGTAACATCGGCTTCACTACATTTGACAAACCGGCCTCGCACTACGGATTGTCGCTGATACTTGGAGGCGGAGAAGCAAGCTTATGGGAACTGGCAGGAGCATTTTCTTCAATGGCCAGGGTCCTAGTCAATAACAGGGATACCATTGATTATCACATTAATGACTGGCATATGCCTGTCATTGAAGAGGCGGAATCTTCCGGTTTAATATCTGACGCGGCAGAATGTGATCCTGACCCTCCCATCACTGCTCCTGCAATATGGCTCACTTATGAAGCCCTCAGGCGTGTAAACCGGCCTGAAACAGAGACGGGGTGGCAATATTTCGGCAGCTCACCCGAGATAGCATGGAAGACAGGTACCAGCTATGGCTTCCGTGACGCCTGGGCCATAGGTACAACGCGCGAATATGTCGTGGCAGTATGGGCTGGTAACGCTGACGGTGAGGGCAGACCGGGACTGACAGGCATCGCCTCGGCGGCACCGCTGTTGTTTGACATCTTCAGGCTCCTGCAGCCGCAGGGGTGGTTTGAACAACCGGCTGAAGACATGACAGCAATCCCAGTCTGCGCAGCAAGCGGCTTCAGGGCGGGCCCCTATTGTACTGAGACGCGCGAAGAATGGATACCGGTATCAGGGCTTAAAAGTGAAGCCTGCCCATATCACACCATTATTCATCTTGACCTGACTGGCAGATACAGGGTGAATGCTGATTGTGTAAAGCCTGATGAAATAGAAAACAAATCATGGTTTGTTCTGCCTCCGGCCATGGAGTACTATTACCGCATGCACAATCCTGCATATCGTACCCTGCCGCCATTCCGCCGCGGATGTACTGACGACAAACAGATGACAGCCATGGAATTCATCTATCCTGCGCCA
>CAZGDJ010000069.1:0-11773 GCA_964524635.1 uncultured Rikenella sp.
TGCAGTTGTCATTACTCTCAATTGACAAGGATTTACCGCTTATTTTCAGATGCCAGGCAATATCCATTATGCTGTTTTAATGCAATTTAACAAGCCGATCAATATTATGATCGGCTTGTTACCATTAAGAAATCTCCATTCCCAAAAACTCAACTTTTCTAGAGAGAATCCATGTGGAATCTGCTCCAAATATGCCCTGGATTAAGTTCTAAAGCACTCGAAAACTCCTTTCTTGCTTTATCCTTTTCATCTAATCCCATGTAAGCAAGTCCGATTAGATAATGATCCCTTGACTGCTGAAGATTACGAGATTGGCTTCTTTCGAATTGAGTAAAGAATGCACTGCTTTCTTCTTTCGCATTAACATCAGAGATCATTTTATTGAAGATTTGTTTTGCCTCTAGTTTCCTCCCCAGTTTTTCAAGTGCTAAGCCATGATAATAATTGTACTCCAAGTCAGTTGCAGAATTACCAATCTTAACTTCTAATGACTTTCTATAAAAGTTATCGGCTTCACTTTTTTTGTTTGATTTTTCTAGTGCAAGTGCTTTAAGAAAATAAAACTGAGACAAACGAGAAAGGCCATTCAGTCCCATTGGATAACTTAGATTAGCCTCAATATCCTTAATTGCTTTGTTATAACTGCCTTTCTTCATATACTCTAACGCTCTTAAGGTGTGTGCATCCAAGAAGGTTGTTTGTAATTCACGGGCCCCTTCTGATTCGACAATGCTGTTGCTGGCCAAAATTGTAATTGCTTCATCATATTTCCCATATTCAACAGCTCTTGTAGCCAAACGAAGTAATGATTCTGAACTATTCAATGCAGTCTTATAATTCTTTTTCAAAAATTCATATTTTGCCTTTGCAGTGGCATTATTTAGATTTAAAAGTTCATCAATTTCAAAAATGAGTCTCGGATCACTACTATTGTTCCTTAAGGCCTGTTCCATGCTTGCTAAAGCTCGCTTGTTGTCTTTCAGCACATCTTTGTATGCTAATCCAAGATTCCTATGAACTATGTAAAATGAATTGTCCAGCTGCCGGGAAATTTCCCATGCTTCAATTGCTTTATTCGGCTGGAGTTCATAATATAGGTTGCCAAGATAATAGTAAGCACGTGAATCATTAGGATTACGTTTAGTAGCCTCAATTAACGCTGCCAACTCCTCTGATTTGTATGGAAAACAGTATGCATAAGGCATCTGATTTGCTAATTTAAAATACTGAAGTGCTCTATCTCGATTCTCCTCATAAGACCAATAGTAGCCAAGTAGATAATAGAGCATGGGGTACAGGTTTCCCTTGGCTTCTAGCCGAGTCAGTACATCAATAGCCTCCAGATAGAAGCCTGAATTTCCATAATCTGCAGCAAGTTCTAAATAGGATTGAACGTCATCTCTCATAATTCGAGATAATTCACTTAACTCCAGAGTCCCTTGATCCTTCGAATTTGATTCAGAGTATAATTTATACAATTCGTTTCTCGCTTGATGGTCAAGGGGATTAATCTTTAAAGTATTTATGGCCACCTGCTTGGCATCCTCCATTCTATCGAGTTCCCTTAGGATTACTGTCTTCAGATTTAGCGCCTTAAGGTTATCTGATGTTGACCGTAACGAAATGTCTAAATGCTCTAAAGCTTGTTCGTAATTACCTTGCAGGCAGTCAATTTCAGCTAATTGGTAATAAGCAGCTGTTTTCCATCCATTACACCAAGTTGCCTGATATAAATAATCGTAGGCTTCATCAAATTTTCTTTTCTCCTTTAAAGCAAGTCCCAGATAATACAAGGCCTCACCATCTTTTGGTCTTGTGTAGTTTGATGTTATTCTTCCAACCGCAGTCCTAAGATACGTTTCAGCTTCACTCCAGTTTAGATTTTTAATACTCAAAATTCCCAATTGAGTATTTGTTCTGTAATCACCTGGATCACGACTTAGAGCTTCTTTATAGTAGGGCATTGGGTCAACGGAGGGATTATAGAATTGATTTAGACGCAATCCGGCTAAATACAACTCTTCTACAGTTTTAATCTCTTTTGGAGTAGGTAGCGGCGCCAGCGGCTTAGGCTTTGAAGCCTTAGGGGTTTGGTGCTCGAACGGCCGATATGACAACAAAGTAACTCC
Source organism: uncultured Rikenella sp. (assembly GCA_964524635.1). GTDB lineage: Bacteria > Bacteroidota > Bacteroidia > Bacteroidales > VadinHA17 > SR-FBR-E99. Next base: position 2,130 of record CAZGDJ010000069.1, read on the forward strand.
ATCAGGATCCAAAAGAAGAAGTTCCAAATCATTCTCTAATGTTCCAGATGGAAGGTTTATAGTTTCTTTATAAGGAGAAGCCGGCGAAATTGAGATCGTCTTATTAAAAATGGAGTTATTTTTTACTTTAATTATAACTGTTGCATGATCATGTAGGGATGTTGTATTAAATCTGATTTCTAAATTATTATCATTATTCATTTCATAATTTAGTGCTCCATTTCGGTTTGCATACTTAATACCGCCCAATTCCCTTATTGGGAACCAAATCATCGTGCCCAATTTGCTCTCATATGGCTCAATCCAGCTATAATCAGGTTGGTTGTCCGTGTACATACCTGCCATTAGTTCTAGATATTGTCCATCATTATCAGTCAAACCATTATTTGTCTTTCTGCCTGCAGGATTATTCCCATCAGCCCAATATTTCATACCTGGGCTTATATGACGATTACCTACCCAAGCAACTCCAGCTTGCTTTCCATGATTATATCCTCCAAAATATCCTTCCTTTGGCTCCCATGAAAAAAAGGAGGATGGTACCATTGTATTCTTCCACATACTTATATCTAAGCCTGAAAAATCATAATTTAAATAAACGCTATCTGCGATTGGCCAAGTAACCATCTCCCTCTTCGCATGATATGTGGCATATTCTACTGAAGGGGGGAAAATTACCTGATAGGTTGTATCGACATTTACAGCTGGATTTGCCCAAAATAGGAATGAGTTAGATATCGGAGTCCTGTTCATGGGGCGTATGGACATCTCAATGATTGATGAATTGGGATAAACTGTATATCCAATTAATACACTCATACGATGTCGTTGATCAATATCTTGTATCCAAACAGTCACACTTTTGTCGTTGTTATTTTGAATCAGATAATCCATCGGTTTAACAGTATTAGGGCCATGATGATGAGGAAATCCCCAAGCTAATGATCCTGATCTCCAATCACCGACCATTCCAATCAAAGAAGGTTTTACGACGTGATTACGATAGAAAAAATTATAATTGTTGGTCTTATCCTCAGCATAATACACCCGCCCGCCCATTTCTGGCATGACACCCAGATCAATATAGTCATTTTCAATATGAATTACAGGATAGTCCTTATCCTCCTTGATATTGGTTAGCATATTATCCATTGGATAGGGATATACCCTACGCTGAACGCCCTGATGTCCACGTTGTTCAAAAAACCGTGGCATTGTATTTGGACTACCTTTTATGTAGGTCGGGATTGTCATTACTTCCTCTGTCACTTTTACTTGGGCTTGGCAGATGCTTGTTATAATAAGAAAGCTTAGAGTAAGTAATACGCTGAATGTTGCAGTGTACTTTTTCATTTTTATTCATTTTTGTAGTGGACTAAATCATCAATCATTTCAGTTATGCAAAATTGTCAATTCGCAAATCTTAAGTCATACATCAGGTCGCCGATCTTCCTAGATGCAGTCACCATTTCCGCATAAGGAATATCACAGTGGTCTACAAATCCCGCATTCAAATTTTCTCCGTCGGGCCGGCCCAATAAAGGTTGGTCAACATAGCAGAACCAGTGACTTCCTACACAGTTTGGGTTGTTAAGACCGCTTTTTACATAATAAGCGTACATCTGAGCTCTATTCTCCTGAGAATCAGCATATCTTAAACTATAATGCAGCATCCCCCGATCCAAGGCACCCATGTGCCATTCTGTTAGTAAGACGGGTTTGTCAACTTCAGGAGATTTAAGATCATCAGCACAGTAACGGTAACGATTAAAACTAAGAACATCACAATACCTTGAGGCGATTCGGACTGCCCAGTCGCAAGAGGTATCTTCAGAAGGGAAATAATGAAAGTCGAACCTACAACCTAGATAAAGCTTATTGGGTGCGACTTCCTTCAGGGTTGCTTTAATAGTACTAAAGTACTTTTCAGCGACAATAGCTGAGAACACTCTCATGTCTTCAAGCTCAAATGATGAAAGTTCCTTATTTTCAATCAATTCCTTCCATGATAAAAAGGAAGTATTCCAAGCAATGTTAAGCGCTTCAACAGTTCCATATTTGTCCTTTAAAAATTCTACCATTACTTTTTTTGCAGGCTGATCTTCTGGGCTCTGAACAATTGCCTTGGCTATATAAGTACTGTTCCCCCATCCTAACTCATTATCCACAAAAAATCCAATATTGTATGGATCCTCAGCAATTTCTTTATTACTTAAGACGCGTGAAATAATAGCTTGGGAGAAGCTTTTATCAAAGGGATCAGGGAACTTGCTCCAAGCTCCTTCAGATGCTTCGATTCTTCTGGCCCTACCTGTTGACAGTAAACTACAATAAGGGGTAATTCCCAAATCAGTGCTTCCTGTACCAATAGTATTCATACCCCAACTTCTAAAGCGGGTATGTATCAAGTGTTTAAAATCCTCTTCCCAAGTATCCCCATATTTTTTAGATAGTGTCCATGCAAAACCTCGAAATGTTTTCACAACCATATTTTTGTCCTTATAGTAACCTTTGGGAAACGATGGTCCTGCAGTACCATAGAACTCACTGAATTCTATGGAATCTGGCAGGTTATCAAAATAATGTTCACGACCTGAAATTGGAGTAGCCCCACCTGCACCTACTGAGCCAATACCGTGAGACCAGAATAATCTACCTTCAGGATCAACAAACCACCATTTCCCATTTACCTTCTCTGTTCTGAAGTGTCCGGTTGCCTTTAATTGGGGTCCCTCCTGCCATCCTCCATATTTATTCCATTTATTGGGGGAAGGGTGTGATAGGAGATCCTGCTTTTCAATTTCTTTTGAAGCTATGAGTTCATCAAGAGAATGGACCTTCCCAGGCCAGTCCTTGTGCTTAAACTGTCCAAATTCATCGACGAATGGAAAATAATTATCTGCCAAATCAGATTCTGAGGGTGGATTAATAGAATCCTCTCCCCTAATATTAGAGATAATAATATTTGTAGGTTCAGTTGGATACATAAGCACAATTGATAAATATTTCACAGAATCAAGGGGCAAGGTTGCCCACCAAAATGATTTGACTATACCACCAGGCAAAGCATCCATTCCAACAAACTTATCATCCAAATAAGATGGATACTCATTTGTTCTCATAATATAAGTTTTTACTGTTCTAGTCTCCCCTGAGGGGATAATCTGTCCGCCAGCATTCCATCCATAGAATTGTGTGTAGTTGCTTCGGTCATATTCATTCATTCTGAATTCCACCATAAGATCAGATTGTCCTAGGTTTGTAATATCAGCAGCAATATACTTGAACCTAGGTAAATCCCAATTCTCATTTCCCTTGTAAAAGGTCACTTTGGGAACAGGATTACTCCCTTGGAATTTCATATCAAGAGCGAATTGATTGTGGTGTTTGACCGTTGAAATTGTAACACCATCATTACTTTTTATTAATGAAGTGTCAATTTCGCTGGTTAAATTGATTAATGCTACAGAATAAGGCAACTCACTTTTGCAGCTAGTCACGCTTGATAATGAAACGATCAGACTTGCTATCCACAGTGCTAAGTTCCTAAAGTTAAATACGTTCGTCATCTTTATTAGTTCTTATTTGTTTGTGATCATTTTTCAAAAATTCCCCAGATAGTAGAATTAAAACTACGCGAATAACCTGGTGTGAGAGCCATCCAAATAACACATACTTTTAGCTGGTGTCCCCTTGGAACTATAGGCCGTAGGTGGTCTACATTTTCATCTACGGATAATCTTTCCCATTTCCAATTCTCACCACTATCGTTAGTTTCACCACGAAAGATGTGATATCTAGAATTTAATACCTTTTGTCCAGTTATCGGATCAATATTTGTGGAGATATAAACGACACTAGTATTTTCGGGATCTAAAGCTATACCCCCAGCAAAATGATTTTCGGGAAGATATAGGTGTTCCCCAGCATGCGCAATCTCGAAAGTTCTCCACTTCTTAGTCTCTGGATCCCAACTAGCATAATGATACCTCAAATCCTTACCTTCCGCCCCATCGAACGATGAAATAAATACCACCAATGGATTCTCACAATTATCATACTCTATGTCCCAAACCCAACCAGGGCCTTTACTATTTCCATTGTATACCATTGTTCCATCTGATGGTAATAGAGGCATTTTTTGAGTTTTACGTAGCGAACCAATTTTCTTTCCCTCTGATGAAAAGAAACTCTGATTTTGAAAGAAGATATGGTATATATTATTATGATCTTCAGTCCGTGGATGACCATCAGTGTAAATAATGTCCACTCTATTCCTCCCATTGTCAGTTACTCTCATGTATGGGCTTGTACCGCTCTTGCTCCCGCACATAAATTTGATTTCCTTATTCCAGGAAAATCCAAAATCATCACTCATGACAAGAGATGGACTATTGTCATAGACGCTGTAAAAATTATATATCCTCTTTTCAGAACCTAAGTAAACAAGATTGCTATAGTTTATCGCTGAGCTTAGCTGATTACTATATTCGGCGCTCAATTCTAGTATTTTATCACTATTTTCTCCTATTAAGGTTATCAACCTGCAGTACATGATGTGTTTGGAGTTGTGATAAAGTGCTAAAATATTACTTTCATCCATGCTCAATAATGAGGGATAGTTATGGCTCGGGTATCTCCGTGGCCTCTCACTCCAAGTACTCATATGAAATCCCTTGTTCAGCGGTTGAAGTGGATCTTCTTTCTTTTGATATAGAATGATTTGTGAGTTTCCCAATGAGTCCTCGCACCCAATGATACATGTATTATCTTGAAGAATCACACTTTCATTGTTAAACCAAAGCCATGCTCCATCTGATCCAATTTTTTCAATCCTTCTTTTAACTTGACCCAAACAAGAAACGGAGTGACTCAGCAAAACAAATAAGATAAAAAACCTAGTAATATATACCATGGTAATCATCATCTTTTAGTAACTAAGGAAAGGGCAAATCGCTTTTTTTTCAATTTACCTGGACTCTCCACTGAACAAAAGATTGCCCAATTCCCTAGTTAAATATTTACTCGCAGTTTTAAAGATTTGGATTAATCATAGCATCATTAAGAGGGAATGGGAAAGTGTAGATACTTTCATCCATTGTTGTCAAGATTACCGGCTCCAGAGGATGACGGTTTGAATTGGCTTCAGCCACCATCTCAAGTCTCACTAAATCAAACCATCGGACAGTAGCTTCACCCGCAAATTCCCACGCTCTTTCTTGAATAACTGCATTAATAAACTCTTCATTAGGTAAGCTAGACAAAGGGTCTAAACCTGCTCTGTTTCTTATGGTGTTTATACACCAATATGCCAAATCGTCAGCTTGGGAAGATCTTGCTTTAGCCTCCGCATAGATAGTCAGGACATGCGCGTATCGCATCATCACAACAGGGCATGCAGTCCTGTCATTGTAATATGCGGGATTACCTGCCATTATCCAAAATTTCTTGTAGAAAGGATGCCGAGTAACTAGCTGATCATATGTAAGGATTCTGCTTCCATCAAGTAGTGGATACTCAGTTGCAAATGTTACAGGCTTCCTATTATCATCTGGGAATTCTAAGAAGAAATTGATTTCTGCATAACAACAATCCCAGCCTTTTAATTCGCCAGGCATTTCTCTATAACCATACATTTGGTTTCGACTTCCACTCTGATTAAAAGCGGTTATAACAAATACATCCTCTGTAGTCCCATTGGTTCTTTCATCATTTGCCCAAAGTTCGGCAAAGGTGGGCACTAGCTCAAATCCGAAAGAAGAGTGATTATCAATTACTTCCTTTGCCTTTATTGCTGCTAGTGCATATTTCCCCTCATCATGCAATGGCCATCCCCCCATTGTCAAGTATACCTCAGCTAGCAGCGCCTTAGCGCTACCACGATTTGGTCTTCCTTTCTCGTTATTTCGGCGACTATCAGTTAGCAACAATTCAGCTTGACTAAGATCCTCAATAATCTGCGCATAAATATCTGATACCTTTGACTTTTCAATAGTCAACAAATCTTCCTTGTAATCTGCACTAAGGATTAATGGTACATCACCCCACATTCTGACAAGCCAATAATAACTAAAAGCTCTCAGGAAGTAAGCTTCTCCGGCTATGATGGAAATGGTATTCGGATTACCTTTAGTATTTTTATAATTTGAGATCACATTATTAGACCCTTGAATGGCTTTATAACATCCCCTAAATATCTCGTTTAGAATGGTATTATTCGAGGACACAGTAAATATGTCAAATTCTCTTCCAGCATCGATGCTTGCAGGTCCTGTTCGGTCATCTGCGCCCATGCCAACGTGAACATGTGGGCCATGTAAAAAACCACTTGTCCAAGTATTCCCTAGTCCTTTGTATGCTCCTGTTAGAGCACTCTCAAGACCAACTTGAGATTCCAGTACTGAGCTCCCCAATATTTGCCCACTCAAATCCTCAGCAAAGAATTTTTCACAACCTGAGAACAAGAATAGGTTAAACAATGAGACAAGGAATAATTTGATTATTGTTTTCATATCTGTATACTTTAAAGGTTAAAAAGAAAAACTAACACTGAAAGTGTAGGATTTGGAATTTGGGTATGCTCCAAAGTCAATCCCTTGATCAAGATCAGTATTACTACCTTTGGAACTGGCTTCTGGATCAATCCCTTTGTATTTGGTAAAAGTTAAAATGTTTGAAGCGCTAATCATGCACTTGACACCTGCCACTCTACCATTAAAAATATTAGGAATACTATAACCTAAGCTCAGGTTTTTCAATCTTATAAAACTACCATCTTCCAAAAACTGGCTCGATTGTGTCAAGGTTTGATTCGTACGGCTAAATCCGGGGAAATCAGAAGATTCGTTTACACCTGGGATATAGCGCGTCCTAATCTCTGCCAAGGTAGCTTGTCTGTTATCTCTTGCAGCCATCAGAGAAGCTCCTCTTATACTATTTAACTTATCCACATCGAATATCCCGACAAAGAAGACATTCAGGATAAAATTTTTGTATTCTATGGTATTATTAAGACCTGTAGAATATTTTGGAAAACCATAACCAATCACTTGATAATCATCATTATTTATTTCATGATTTCCATCAATATCTTCATACTTCGCATCTCCTGGCACCTTATTGAATAAAGCTGCAGTTTCAACTTCATCAGGCTTCCAAGTGCCAAGATACTTAAGGCCCCAATATGATCCCAAAGGAAGACCAGGTTGATAAATAAATTCGGACTGAACAGCAATTCCTGTGGAGTTAGAACCAGTAAAAATCCTTTCAGCTATTCCTCCTAGAGAAAGAACCGTATTGCTGAGGTGTGAAATGTTAAATGAACTTGTCCATTTAACCTCCCCATCCAAGACAATACCGTTTATTAATACCTCCCATCCTTTATTTTCAATTTCTCCTACATTTGATGAAATTGAACCTCCTCCTAAGTAATAAGGTACTGGTCTATTTAACAGTAAGTCTGTTGTGTTTTTGACGAAGAGATCTGCTTCAAGTGATAACCTGTTCTTTATAATTCCCAATTCTACTCCGATATTCTTCTGCTCAGTAGTTTCCCATCTAAGATCCACATTGCCGGGATTTCCTAAAGTAATACCATTCGTTACACCAGTATTGGCAAATGCATATCTAGTTGAACTATAAGATGATAAAGTAGAGTAAGGGCCGACTGCCTGGCTACCTGTAAAGCCCCAACTACCCCTAATCTTTAAAGTAGTTAGAAAATCGACGCCTTCAAAGAAACTCTCCTTTTTTAGGTTCCATCCAACTGAGAAAGCAGGGAAAACGCTCCATCTGTTTTCAGGCTGAAATTTTGAGGACCCGTCTCTCCTTACGGATGCTGAAAGAAGATATTTTTCCTTATAAGAATAATTGATCCTCGCTATCATTGACATCAGTGACCATTTAGAAAATCCTGAACTAATTGTGTAACTTGATGCCTGTGCAAGATTGTCATATTTCAGAATTGGGAAAGCAAGACCTGATGCATTAGATGTAAAGGAATTACTAGTATATTGCTGTGTTTCCAAGACTGCAACCGCATTAACATTATGCACATCATTTATTGACCGATTATACGAAAGCGATGATGTATTTTGGAGAGTAACGCCTTTATTAGATGCCAAAGAAGCAGAAGGAGTAAAATTAGTAACATAATCACCGCTAAAGTTCTTAGATATTCTGCCTGAGTAATCAAAAAAGAAATCCGAATTGAAGGTTAGGTTTTTTATGATTTTATACTGAATGCCAGTCAGTACAGTAGTTGAAATTCTTTCAATCAAGTTCTCTCTATCATAAAGTAAGGCAACAGGATTTGATTTAAGCGAACCAACGGGATCAAAGATCGTATAGTTCCCATTTTCATCATAAATTGGAGTTGTCGGAGCCCATGCTAAAGCCTGAACAACAGGATTGCCTGTTCCGCTAAGAGTTTGAGTATTTAAATTATTCATACTGGTACCAGTGACATTCAGTTTGAACGAAACTTTCTCATTTAGCTTAGCGTTTAAATTTGACCTTAGTATATATCTTTCGAATTTTGAATTTCTAATGACCCCCTCATTATCAAGGTAATTAAAAGAAACCAAAAATGTTGCTCGGTCTCCACCTCCTGAAACACTTAATTGGTGTTCATTTGAAAAAGCTCTTCGATAAATTTCATCCTGCCAATCAATTCCCCCATTTGCATAATAATCAGCAATTTCGCTTTGAGTGAAAACTTCACCAAGGCCATAGGCAGCATTCTTAGCATTGACAGTCTCAGCAAATTCGCCAGCACTTAACATATCATATTTACCAATGACATTTGAAATCCCAATTTTACCTTGATATTCAGTAATAATTCTTCCTGTCACCCCCTTCTTTGTTGTTATCAGAATTACCCCGTTGGAGCCGCGACTTCCATATATAGCAGTTGATGAGGCATCCTTCAAGACCTCTATGCTCTCTATGTCATAAGGATTCAGCATGTTAAAGTCCCCTCCGACAAATCCATCAATAACGAAGAGTGGATTATTATCTCCTAAAGCAGAATTCGCGCCACGGATTCTTATCTTAACGTCAGCTCCCGGAGCTCCAGTTAAACTTGTGACTTGAAGTCCTGTTCCTCTGCCTTGCAATATTTGATCAACACGAGTTACCGTTTGTTCTGCAAAATCACGTGATGATATTGTTGATATAGATCCTGTTACGTCACTTTTCTTTTGAGTCCCATATCCAATGACAACAATTTCATCAAGTCCCGCCATCTCCGGTTCCAAACTCAGATTTATCGTTGATCGATTGCTAACAGGAATCTCAGTGGTTTTATAACCGATAAATGAAAAGACAAGGACTGCTTCATTAGGATTGGCAATCTGAAGTAAGAATTGCCCTCTTGAATCAGTAATGACGCCAATCGTAGTGCCTTTAACAATAACATTCACCCCAGGCATAGATTCTTTAGTCGCATCATCAGTTACTATTCCTGTAACGCTGAACTGTTGTGCCTGTTTACTGATCAAGCGAGTAGTCATCTTCTCCTCATCAGCTAGGCTAGTGGCACCAATTTCGAGAGCTCCAGTTGGAAGAAGTGATCCAAATAGCTGCCGTACATTAATTAACTCAAGTTGCTAGCTATAACAATATACAACAATGATTTGCGATCT
>CAZGDJ010000070.1:0-10891 GCA_964524635.1 uncultured Rikenella sp.
GCAAGCATCGGACAAGGGCAGAAAGGGAACTGCAAATAGAGTCCACCATCCCGGTATGATATTCCTGAGGCTTTTGCCTTATGGTGGTTGGCAAATTCTTCCAAATTGCAGGATGACTCAACAAGTTCTTCTAGCAAGGCTGATTTTTCTTCCATTCCATAGCCACACTGGCAATTCATCCTTATTCTTTTTATTGTGGCTTTATCAAAATTTCCCTCCATTCTTTTCATGGTATTTTTCACCCATGTCGGATTATTTTCTTGTGTGCCGTTCACGATCTTCTGAGCCACTGTGTCATTGCTCTCCGCTTTAACGGCATTATAGATAGCTTGTTCCTGGATTTTTCGTATATCGAACATTGTATGTATTTTATTAATTATTACGATTGAAAGCAGCATTGCTTTTTTACAATCAAAATGCTGAATTCCTTTTGTTTATAAACACCAAACCTTTCCGGAATATAATTTCAGAATGACAATTACATTAACCTGTGGTTTGTTGAGGTTAACTATGCTTCGATTACCAGCTTTAACACGGTGCTCATTTTTTGTTTTAATGTCATTTGGTTGTAAAAATAATCAGATTTTTCATTTCGATTGCAAGTAACAGGGGTATGCATAAATCCCTGACAAACTTTGACCCTATGAGCGGTCAGTCTGAGTCTGATGGGATTCTTCAGGCGCAGGACAGTTTCAGTTTAGGGGCAGTGAATTATTTAGTATTATAAATGTGATTTCTATTTATCTCTTCAAGAATCTGTTGTTTGTTTAAAAATGCTCTCATGAGAATCTCGTATTCACTTTCGGAGCATTTTTCCCTGCAAGTCTTGTTGGCGTTGTCCGTTTTTTGAAATACAGCATTTATCTTATCGCAAGGGAAATGACCACATTCTCCACAATTATTTATGTTGCTTAGATGTTCACAACTATTGATTCCGTTGCTGCAAGTCATGTTTTTATTACATCCATAGCACTTAAGTTCTTCGGGTTTGACAACTTCTGATCTGAACCCTAATCTGAACCATAGTTCTGCAAGATCTTTTAATTCAATAGTATTGTTTGTTATGGTTGCAATGTATCTGGGGCATTCAGAACATACATCCCCGCAAAATGATATTTTCTGATTTGTTTGCATCTGTTTATTCTCAGAATCTTATTCCAATTCGAACTGGAACCAAAGAGGATTGTTGTGTCAATAGCAGACCTGACTTTAAGTAGATGTTCATTTTATCGGTCAGTTGATAGCTTACCCCACCGCCAAATTCTGTTAAAAAGGTTCCCTTTCCACCATAATATTGATTCCAGATATGATCATAGCCAATTTTTAAGTTCAGAAGAGGAGTAATTCTTGACTTCAGGGGCATATACTCAATGTCTGAAAAAACTGATATGCCATCAATCCCTTCAAAGTTCAGATATCCTATTCCAATACCCAGAAAGACTTTTTCATTTAAAATGGTCAATCCATTAATCAGGTTTATATCTATTCCATTTTGTTCTTCATTCAAATAGTATCCCTGCCAGTCAGGTCCGGGATCAACTTGAACAGTTGTGCCTATATATTTTAAATAGCCGGTTTCTATTTTTCCGGAATAATTGCCCTGAGCTTTTGTAGTAAAAACAATTGCAATCAGTAGGATTATTGTTGTTAATAATTGTTTCATGATGCAGGATTTCTTATAGCATGATTTTTTCTTCTATTCCATTGAATCATTTATCGCATTTTCAATTTCCTTCACATTAAATGGTTTGCTGAAATACTTATGTATTAGTCCTGAATTAAGTGCCTCCTGTATTTCCAGAGTTATTTCATAACCGGTTAGAATGTAAAACTTTTTATCAGGATGTCTTTCTTTTGCCTTTCTGATGAATTCAATTCCATTCATTTCCGGCATCTTCATATCACTGATAATCACCATAATATCCAATACTTTATCAAGTAATTCAAGACCTTTAAATCCATCATTTGCAACAAAAACATCAAATTTTCTGCTAAAGTTTATTTCAAACAGTTTAAGATTAATGGGTTCATCATCTACATACAGTACTTTAGTGTTCATAGCATTCTATTTTAGCGGGAAGGACAATAATACTTTTGTGCCTTTATTAATTTCTGATTCGAATTTAATTTCTCCATGGTGTTCCTGAATGATTGTCTGTGTTATTGATAAGCCCAGACCAGTACCTTCACCCGGCGCTTTTGTAGTAAAAAATGGGTCAGTAATCTTAGGCAGATGCTTTTTATCAATACCTACACCATCATCGATAATCTCAACAACTGCTTTTGTTCCTTCAATTCCCGATTTTATTATAATATTCCCTTTGCCGCGAATTGCATGAAGTGAATTTGATAATATATTCACAAATGCCTGGTGCAGCCGGCCCACATTGCCTTCTACTATAATGGTGTCATCAGAGAATTGTTTAGTCAGTTCAACCTTATGCTTCATCTGGCTATGCAACATAGTCAGGCAATTACCAATAATGGCATGAATGTCGCATCTCTCCTCCAGGCTGTCATTATCACGGCTGAATTGATTGAGACCCTTTACAATATTTGATATCCGTTCAATTCCAACCTGCATACTGTTCAACAATATCCCGGTTTTTTCGGCATCATTACTTCCATGTTCCTCAAAGTAATTTTCAAGGCCGACATAAACCCCCATTAAATAATTCAACGGATTGTTAACTTCATGCGCTACTCCTGCGGTTAATATACCCAGTGATGCCATTTTTTCTGTTTGTATAAGCTGTAATTGAGTGTTTTTTATCAATTCAATTGCTTCATTAAGTTCCTGGTTCTTTTTAATGATCAGGTCACTTTTCCCGACAAGTTCTTCATTTGTCGAACTCAATTCCTCATTTGCTGCCTCTAATTCTTCTGTTCTTTCTCTGACAAGTTTTTCAAGCTTTAAGTTATAATCTTTTAGTTGCTCTTCAAGCCTCTTACGATCAGTAATATCAATAGTTGTTGCAATAACATGCGGGTTATTGTCTATTATTACTGGCTGGGAGGATAATAGGGCACAAATATTTTCCTGCTCCGGGCTCAAAATATTCACCTCAAATTTAAAAACACTTCCGTTTTCATGATATTCCTTTTCAAATTGTTGATATGAAGTTTCATCCATTATTATACCTAATTCACCAGATGTTTTACCCTTGACCTCATTTAAATCAAGATGAAATTTTTCGAGAAATGCCTTGTTTGCAAATGTGATTTGGTTTTCACTGTCAGAAATTGTAATTGAATAAGGAACCATATTAACGATGGTTCTGAACAGGATTTCGCTCTCTCTCAATTTGTTCTCTAAATTCTTTTTGTCGGTAACATTGATATTTGAACGCAATACAACTTTCTGGTTATTAATTGTAACTAAAGTTGCGTAAACGTATAATTCATGCCTTAAGCCATTTTTAGTAAAGGCCGAAATCTCAAAATTCTCAACAAATCCTTTATCCTCTAATATTTTCATGATAACCTCTTCTCTTTCCTTGTCGGTTGTCACTCCCAGATCCTTAATAGTTTTTCCTATTGCATCTTCAGGGGTTACTCTCAAATCAATGCAAAAAGCTTTATTAACCATTAAAAACTTTCCTTCCAGATCTGATAATGACATTGATATTGGGATTGATTCAATGAGTGTTTTAAAAAGCTCATTGCTTTGTCTCAAATCGTTTTCAACTTTTTTAATTTCGGTTAAATCAAAGACCACCCCTCTGAATCCTACTGTTTTGTCATTTTCGATAATAGGGCTGGAGTGAATTTGTATCGGGAAAGTGGTTCCATCTTTCCGTTGTCCTGTATATTGATTTCCCGGTGATGTTTCTCCGCTTATTATTTTTCCAACATTTTCCCGAACCCTTTCGTGGTCATCTTTAGCAATAGTATTTATAATATTTAGTCCCTGACTAATATCTTCATCAGAATAACCAAACATGACTGTACCTGCTCTGTTCATAAATGTCAGATTGCCATTCAGATCTGATTCGTAAACTGTCTGTGGCAATAAGAAAGTCATATCCCTGAATTTACGTTCACTTGCACGAAGGGCATCTTCAGCCTTATTTCTTTCTGAAATATCTATTACAACACCTCTTAATCCGACTATCTTGCCTTCATCCTCTATTGGGTTTGAGTAGATCTGAACCGGGAACTGTTCACCATTCTTTCTGATTGCCGTGTATTGATGCCCAGAGTGATCGCCCTTTAAAATCTTCTCCATGCCGGATGCAGCAACATCTTTTTCAACAACCAGCATTGGGACATATACCCCTTTTTTAAAATCCTCTTCGTTATAACCAAAGGTTTTATATCCTGCCTGATTTGTATAGATGATCCTTCCATTACTATCTGATTCATAGATAGTAATAGGTAATAATTCTGTGAGTTCCTGGTATTTTTTCTCACTTTGTGCAAATTCTTTTTCAACTGCCAGTCTTCTTCTTAAGTCATTTTCGGCACTGTCAAGGGCCCTTTTATTTATTGAAAAAATACTAAATCCTACAAATCCCACAAATGCAAGTGATACAGAAACATCTAAAAGATAATCAGTGACCTCAGCCGGCAGCAATCCATATTCGTCTTTTACATAAAAAACAAAAACAAATACCAGCAATATATTTATTGTCGAATATGCCAACATGGAATATTTATACCGGCCTACAAGAAGGGGTATCATAGAACAGGCCATGAAAATGTTTACGATAGTGTCCATCCTGGTTAACAGGCTGCTTTTCTCAATAAACATGATTGCCCATGTTGCCATCATTACAATTGTTGGCAGCAGATGTGATGATAAATCATAGTAACCTTTTATGAGCAAAAGGAAGCATCCACAAATCAGGAACAGCAATATCACCAAAGGCAGAAGAACAGAAAGGTGTGTTGTGTCTTCAAGGTTGGTTAACGGATGCGTTATCAGCCGGACTGTAATCAGCAGTACTATGGTAATAATAACTGCTATACTCAGATAAAAAATAAACCTTGATCTTTCCCGGGTAATATAATCAGCTCCTTTATACTCTCGCAATATTCCAGGCAGGTCTTTTCCCATAACAGCAATTTTTAGAAAGGTAAAATTATTGAAGACACCCTGTTATTTTGAATTTAATAGTTCTGATGTAATGACTATTACTATCATTTATCTAGTACTGCTCAATTTGTTTCTCCGCACTCAAAACATTCTGTTCTGTGAACACAACGGGTTGCGCCGCATTTTGGGCATGTTCTTCTCCCGGTCTCGAATTCCAGGAACTGATCAATACCTTTTTCTTTTATCATGGCCAGGTTGTCAAAGAAGCTGGTGTTATATCTGGTTCTGTATCTTTTGTCAAGATCTTTAAGCCTGCGGCATGGATACCGGGAACATTCAAAGCAGAACTTAGACTCTGTCTTCCTGAGGAGCTCACAGTTTATTATAATACATTGCCTGCAATATCCGGGTGTGGAATCGTCACTCTGTCTGCAGCCCTGACAATGGTTTTTATATCTCATGAATCCCAGACATGATCCGCAATTCATGCCGCAGGGAGCAATCATCTCTTTTTCGAAAATGATGTTTGTACGGTATTTCTTTTGGACAGGTGACATATCTCAAAGTTACAAACCTTTTGGCAAGATAAATGTGGTTCCATTATTAATAAACAAAGTCATGACACCGCCGTTTTTAATGTTTTATCGCTCGGTAGTCTTTGGCGTTGCCACCTTAGCAAAACGTACTGCTCAGACTACGTTTTGCCAGCAAACAAGTCGCTGTCAGCCCCGAAAGCCCGCCCACACCGAGGGAATTGGCATTTTTTTTAAGAAATTCAGTGAATAACTGATTATCATTTATTCACCATAAGTCAAGCGGATTTAACTCTTCATTTAAAGCTCCTTTAATTTTTTTCCATAGCCTGAAGCATCAATATTTTCAAGCCAACGGGTAAGGTCAGATTCTGTCAGATCTTAAGATTTTTAACATAATTTGCCTGCTCAATAAGTTGTTTTATGAGACATAAAAAACCTAAAATCATAACCAGACAGTCGTAGCCAAGCTTGGTGAAACCGTTAATAAATGAACTATCAGCTGTTGGAAACAAGAATCTGATAGAAAAGAATATCAGGCTTATAAATACCAATACAATCACACCACAAAGCAGTACCTTGATTTGTCTGTTAACGTACTTAGGATTAGACAGAAATTTCTTTTCTTTCCCGGTGATCCTGGTAGTATCGGCAAGACTCATGAAACCCATCATTATTCCTGAAATGAAAATGACAGTCCCAGTTTTTTCAATAATATTGCTTGGTTTGAAGAAAAAGATCTGCACAATTAGTCCGATCATCCAGATCATAAACAACCATTTAAGATGGCTTAAAGGGTGAAGAAGCTTAAAAATTTTCGTTGATGTGTCAGTGTCGTTCAGCATAATAATTCTTTTAGGGTTAAGTAAAATATAAATCAACACCGGTAATTTCGCCCGATGTGTTTTAAGCCAACGCCATTGCTTGACCGCCTGTTCCGCAACCAATATCGGCAATTTTGGATTTTCCGGTAAGACCGGCTATAAAACTCAAAGCTTTGAGCGTTTCCTCCGGACTTCCGGGTCCCTGCCTCTCTGTGGTTGAAAAATAATCATGAATAATATTAAAATCAAATTCGTGAATGGTTTGTTTTTCATTGCTCATAATATGTTTATTTTCAATTGTCTGCCGCTGCAAATATGATGCGGGGCAGAATGGTTTATACTTACACTGCATCAGCAATTGGTTATATTGCGTGTTATGCCCTGTTCTTCTGTTATTCTTTTTAGGCAATAATGATTTTTTTGCTCAACTGCCTGTCAGGTGAAGATTAGCTACTACTTCAGTTCAAACACTACTTTCATTTCGTATCGCAGTTTCATTTTCTGAAAACCGGGCGTAGAGGAAGCAGTGTTGCTTTCCATGCTCATTGTAGTCTGGCTGACTGCTTCATTGCTATAGATATTTGAATAGTAACTGCGGTAACTGTCTTCAAGCTCCTGAATTAGTAATGCTTCGCCAATATCCTGTCCGATGCTTTTTGCCAGGTATTCCGCTTTGGTTTTGCTCGCAATCAGGGCTTTGGTTTTTATTTCTTTACGGAATTCCTCAATCTTGCTATGCGATGTCTTGCTGATGTAAAAATTATCCAGGCCATCCTCATTCAGACCGTTCACTATTTTGTCCAGTTTATCTGGTGAATCAACCTTTATGGCATACGAAATCGAAGCCATAAAGTCAGGTTCTGTTTTTTTCCGTTTGTACCAGTAATAATCCCAACGATCATTCCCCGTGTAACTGGCAATACTTATGCAGCTGTCGGGTATCTCCGACTTTTTGCAGAGCGATAGAAAATCAGTTTTGATGTTTTCCAGTTTAACCTTTTGCTTTGCTGAATTGAGATATTCTTTCAAAGTAAATGTCATATAAATTTCATCGGGCACGAATTCCATTTCAGCGCTGCCTGTCACCTCAATTTTTTGAGGCGGTTGAGCTCCGTTATGTCGTAATGTGCAGGAGGATAAAACTGATAAGAAGCATGCAGTAAAACCCCACAATATTACTTCGGAGATGAAGGGGGATTTTGTTTTCATTTATGTGTCGTCAGTGATTATTGTGCTGACTCCGCACTTTTAGGTTAATATATTAATGCAAAATAAAATTAAGAATATTTCTGTCCTCATTACCTAAGGAATAACTTTTGGTGGCCACAAGGTTTTCGCGACACTGAAACCAATTGCATATACCCCCCTGCCAGAGACAATAATATTTATTGACTTTCGCCAAGATAATATACCTCCTTAAACTCTTTATCGTAAGCTATGTTTATATCATCTCCTGTATTACCCAGGGCTCCTTCATGAACAGGTATATCAAATGTGTGAGTACCCCGTGTCAGCTGGACCAGACGGCACCTCCATAACCATTTTTTTGGTATAGCCGCGATCAATTCGGGGAACAGAAGGCATTGACCTATTCCGAACTGGTGTCAGGTAAGCTTTTTGCTCTCCTTAGTCCATAAATTATAAATCCAATTCCCACTACTATGAATGGAACACTTAAAAGTTGCCCCATATTGAGTGCCATTCCTTCTTCAAATCCGACTTGATCCTCCTTTACAAATTCAATTAAAAATCTAACTGTCGAAAATAAAACCGCACCGAGCCCAAAGAAGAATCCGCTTCTGACTCTGTCTCTCAATTTCTTGTAAAGAATAATCATTATCGTTAATATGACGAAATAAGAAATTGCCTCATATAATTGAGCCGGGTGTCTTGGCAGGTTATCCACTCGTTCAAATATTACACCCCAGGGTTTTGCTGTAGGCATGCCGATAATTTCAGAATTCATAAAGTTTCCAATTCTGATAAATCCAAACAAAACACCTGCAGCTATTGCTATCAGATCCAGGGTATCAATCATTGAGTGTTTTGTCTTACGATAGTAGAAATACAGAGCAAAAAGTACTCCTATTACACCTCCATGACTTGCCAGTCCCTCGTATCCGGTAAATTTAACACCTCCATCGGGGAGAAAGGTAATCGGAAGTATCATTTCCAGAGGATGTGATAAGTAGTAAGAAGGCTCATAAAACAGGCAATGACCTAATCTTGCTCCGGCTATTATTCCGATCATACCATAAATTGTCAATTTTTCCAGGTTTCCGGAGGGGAGATTTTCTCTTTTATAAATCCATCGTAAAATGTAAACACAAAGTATTAATCCACTAACAAATAGTAAACCATAGTACCTGATTGAAATCCCAAGAATATTAACTATTTCAGGATCAGGATTCCAGTGAATATATGTTGAATTCATGTTAAACTTTTATTGCTGACGCTCATGTTTTCGGCTTAGCTCACAACATTTGGCAGTATGCGCAAGTTGGCTTGATATCGCTTTGGCGCACCGTGGCCCGTGCTGAATAAAATGAGGCCGGAATATATTTGTACTTTTGGTGGTCTGCTGTATTTTTCTATTAGTTGCCAGGTTGCAGGGGCATGCAAAATTTCTCAATAAGCCAGAAAATGCTGTGACACAAGGTGTTAGTGCCCAACACTAACTGAGCCAGACTATGCCGTTGCACATTGCAAGTGGTATATAAAAAATTCATAAATGACTCTACCGACTAATCAACAGGTTTAATGAAATGCATTAATTCTCTGTCGTGGTTATTTACAATTCTGCATACATTGTCAAAATACATTGTGGCACCTTTTTCCGCAGAATAATGCTCCCACTCAGGCAGCACACCCTTTACGTCAGGATCACCTGTTTTTGCAAAGTTCAGCCATGCTGAGCTCATTTTGTCAGCTAATTTCCAGGCTTCATCTGAATTGCCTGTCCAGTCTGGTCTCAAATCAACATTATTGAATGCCAACGGTAGGTCCAACCCGTGAAATGAACCTCTGGAAGCACTGTCAACAGGGCTTTTCCACGCTAAAAAGTATACATATAATGGTGCATTTCCCTGCACGGCCCTTGCATCTGCTGTTCTTATTGTAAAAGGTCTGAAAACAGTATCAATAGAAAGAAGATCCTGAGGTGAATAATCTGGATATGCTTTTGCGAAAAGCTCAATGTATTGATTGGTTCTGTCACCGTATTTTTTTGACAACCTTTCTTTTGCCTGTTCCAAAGTCAGGTTCTTTTCGGCATAAACCGTACTCATAAGTTCATTCAGTGTTGTCCCTATCATTAGTGGTATTTCTTTTGATATTTCAGCAAAACCGGGGCTGAAAGGTTGCCGGAGTAAAACAACACCGTCAGCAGAAGGTGCAAATCCAAACATTGTTGGCGATCCTGGCTTTCTTGGACCGGTGAATTTTGCTATTGCATCGTTTCCTGCTTTCACAAGCTTCAGATAAGGGATGGTGTCCAGTTTTTCCACATCTTCTGCTGTAAGCCCCAGATTTTCAAGTACAGCTAAACCAAGGGCTTGTGATTTTTCTGTAGTCATTTCATTGAGCAGCGTTCCACTTTGAATAATTGCCTTATGAAACAAACCTTTTGCCGCCGGCATACACATAAGGGTTCCGACTTTTCCACCACCTCCTGATTCGCCAAAAATGGTCACATTAGAAGGATCACCTCCAAAATTCTCAATATTACTTTTGACCCATTCCAGGGCTTTCACAATATCGAGCATGCCAACATTTGCTGATTGTGCATAATTGGGTCCACACGCTGACAAATCAAGATAACCGAGAATATTCAACCGGTGATTTACTGATACGATAACCACATCCCCTTTTTTTGCCAAGGCTTTTCCATATGTCATCGGGTCATTGCTGCTGCCCACATGAAATCCTCCTCCATGCAACCAGAGCATAACCGGACGCTTTTTGCCATCCGAAATCCCCTGTGTCCATACATTTACGCTAAACAGTTTTTTTTCATCCATAGTGGAATCTGCAATCCATGCTACTATTTGTTTTGCGACAGGCCCAAAGTCCTTGCATTCGAGAACTCCGTCCCATGCTTCAGGTTCCTGAGGAGGCATAAATCTTTCGGCCCTGGCATAGGGAATTCCTTTGAAAGCATATATTCCATCGTCAATACTGCCTGATATTGTGCCTGAGGTGGTCTTAACAATTGGGCTTTGATTCTGAGTAACTTTTGGTTTACAGCCTGTCAAACAAATTCCGGCTGCAATCAGACAAAAGAAGATAAAGTTTATTAATAGTTTCATGGTACAAATTGTTATTAGTTTTGTGATATGCAAATTAATACGAAAAACTCATTTTACCTCATTTAATATCGTTGGCATGGTCTCTTTTTGCATTTTTTGGTCGAGTCTTCGAAACTCCAATTTGTTAAGCTGTTACAATTTTGAGTATATATATACAAGGCTGTAATTTATTTGCTTCCTCCGGCATAC
>CAZGDJ010000070.1:10905-11751 GCA_964524635.1 uncultured Rikenella sp.
ATTGGGTGTTATATCCGGTTTTGTCAGCTCATAGTGGTTTAGACAGGTTTTATTCTTCTAAATTATTGAACCTTTATTCTAACCTCTCCGGTTTCCAGACCATATGCTTCAGCCTTAAGGGTAATGGAACCACTTTTCTTATTCTTTGATGGGCGAAGAATAGCCAGTGCCTTTCCCCGGAAAGTCTTACATACTCTGTTGTTAAAGCTCTTCATGTCGATAGGATCTGCGTTTCCCGAACCGGCAATTTCACCTGCACCTGAAACAGTAAATGTGACAGGTATAGTTGCGTCAGGAATTACATTGCCTTGGTCATCAGTAATTTCGACTTTAACATATGACAAATCATTACGGTTGGCTTTAATCGTAAGCCTATCAGCTGTGAGCTTAACTTTTGCTGGTGTGCCGGTGGTTTTTAGTTCTTTGGAAGCAACTTCTTTCTCACTGTCCAGCGCAATGGCTTTCAGCACGCCTGGTTCGTATGGAACTTCAAAATTAGCAGTAATGCCTGTGCGGGTATCTATGGATTGTTCTCCTATTACTTTCCCATTCAATACGAGCCTTACCACAGGGCTCTTAGAGAATACCCTGACATCCATTAGTTTCCCTTCATATCCATTCCAGTTCCAGCTTGGATACTCATCGGGCCATCCCCAGTAGCTGTAGGTTTCCTGCATTCCTTCCGGGATAGGCGTGTGAACCATTAATTCAATTTCGCTGTTATTCCAAACTACATCCCGGTAATACGATTGCGGTTTTTTAGATCCACACAGGTCGATATCGCCACAATAGTTAGAAAACCAGGGCCAGGGTTGAAGTCCCACGCGTGGGCCTGGTTTTTCTCCG
>CAZGDJ010000071.1:0-11518 GCA_964524635.1 uncultured Rikenella sp.
AGATGCAGCAGTCGCACTGCCCGGTGGTCTTGGTACCCTGGAAGAGCTGACAGAGGTCATAACACTAAAACAGCTTGGTCAGTTCAATAAGCCTATTATCATTGTGAATGTTAATGGCTTCTATGACCATCTCATCAAATTCTTTGATCATATGGTAAGAGGTCATTTCATGCGGCTCGAACACAAAGACATCTGGCAGATAGTTACTCATGCATCCGAAGTGATACCTGCAATACGCAATTATACAGGCTGGCATGCTGACCCAAAAGTTATAGCACGAATTTAGATTATGGCACTCTTGTGCCAACGAAAAGAATATCATCAACCTGTTGCAGATCACCCATCCATTCTCTTATTGTTTTTTCGAGAAGGCGCTTTTGTTCTTCTTCCGGGCAATTACATATCTCTGACAGCAGGCATCTTATGTTGATTGTCTTGAATTTCTTCTCCTCCTCACCACCAAACTGATCTGCATATCCATCAGTGAACAGATAAAGCATATCACCTTTCTGAACCTCTATCCGGGTGTTTGTGAAGACTTTGTTTTCCTGGCCATCAATCATTCCGATCGGGAAACGGTCAGGTTTGTAGATGATCACTTCACTGTTCCTGACAAGGTAAAGAGGCTGATAGGCTCCGGCAAATTCCACGTACCTGTTCTTGGTGTCAAATGATATTATTGAGATGTCCATCCCGTCACGGACAGCTTTTTCATGTCTCTGGAGCAGTGCATGGACAACTTCAATGTTAAGATGATCAAGGATCTCCGAAGGTTTCCTGATACCACTTTCCTTAACGATCTTATTTAAAGAGTTATGCCCTATTATTGACATAAAAGCACCTGGCACACCATGGCCTGTACAGTCAACGACTGCAACAAATTGTTTATCTCCGGCATCATACATCCAGTAAAAATCACCGCTGACAATATCTTTTGGCATGAAGAGCACAAAGGTGTCATTATAATAATTCTCCGGCGGAAGCATTGCACGCTGGATACGTTCAGCATACCTGATACTTGCCGTTATATCCCTGTTTTTTTCCTGAAGCTCAATGCTCTTGGAGACAACCTCAGTGGTCCTTTCTTCAACCTTTTCCTCAAGAATCTCTTTTTCCCTGACAAGCTTATGTTCCCGGTTTTTGATATATAAGTAGATAAAAGTAATCATAAGAAGAACACAGCTTAAGATAAACCACGGGTTTCTATAGAAGGGGGTTTTGATTGTGAAGTTCAGTTCAACAGGCACCTGGCTCCAGTAACCATCACTATTTGATGCTTTTACTTTAAAAGTGTATTTGCCCGGGCTAAGAGATGAGTACTTGGCACTGTTCTGATCTGTGTATACCCAGTCCTTATCATCTCCTTCAAGGAAATACTGGTACTTGACTGTTTCCGGATTTACCAGACAGATGCTAAAGAAATCAAAGATTATTCTGTTCCTGGAATAAGAAAGACGAATTCCATCATACATAGGATAGGTCTCAAGATTAACAAGTGTCCTCCAGATATGAGTTGAAGGTTCTTTTGCCACAGGGGGCAGCTTATAAGGGCTCAGTCTTATTGCACCATTGGAAGTCCCGAACCACAGATTTCCCGTTTTGTCTGCATAAGAGGCATTTGGACGGGTTTCAATACCGGTGAACCCATTTCTCTCTGTAAAAGATGAAACCCTGAATGTTTCCAGATCCATCCTGTTCAACCCGATATTTGTACCGATATAAAGGTTACCCTTATTGTCAGCCTGAAGCAGGTTTATAGAATTCATTAACAGTCCGTCGGTCTCGTTCACTTTTTTCCAGACAGTATCAGCCCTAAGACCGTATAGACCATCTATTGTACCTACCCAGATAGTACTATCAGGAGTTTCGGTAATACATGTTGGTTTTACGTCAGTTCCAAAATTCACTTCCGTAAACTGATTGCCGCCGGCAGGGTGCTTTGTCAATCCGTTAAACTGCTCGGTCCCTATCCACAGGGTGTTCTTGCTGTCAAAAAAAAGCGTGGTGATATTGTTACCGGTAAGACCTTTGATCTGAGTATAAGTTTCAATTTCTTTCCTGCTCTCATTCCAGCGTATTAAAGCTTTGTCAGTTCCCAGCCACAGGTTGTTATCATTATCTGTAACCGCAGCAGTAATTCTGATTTCCTGCTGCAGGAAATTTGAATTCAGCTCAAGATCATAGTTATATGTACCTGAGGCAATATCATACCTGAAAACCTCAAAACTTGAAGTCACAATCCATACATGCCCCTCATTATCAGATCTTACGATATTTATCTGGGATCCCTGAAGATCAATGGGAAATCCTGACATCTTCACCTTTTCGCTTTCTGTACCTGAAGGATTATATACTGACAGTCCGGCACGGGTTCCAAACCAGTATCGACCTGAAGGATCCTGCGAAATTGAATACACATCATTGGAAGGCAAAAACTCAGGTGAAGTAAATGCAGCAAAGTGATCCCCCTTGTATATAAAAAGACCAGCATCCCGGTCAGCAATAAGGATATTCTTCTCCTTGTCTTCAATCATGCAGAGTATGTGCAGAGCCTGCAGTCCGTTGTAGCGATTGTAAACAACAGTCCCTTCAGGTGTAAAGACCGTTATGCCTCCCCTGCTTTCCTTGTCTTCCATTGAAGCTACCCATACATTTCCCCTGTAATCTTCAGTTATATAGGTCACAAAATTTCCCCAGAGGCCATTTCGCGTATCATATCTGTCCATGACACCGGTTTCAGCGTTGAGCTTATATAACCCGTCATTATAGGTGCCGAACCATGTGTTGCCCTTTGAGTCTTCAAACATTGTAGTCTTATTGAAGCCTTTAGTCAACCCTGCAGGGCTAAATACATCAAACCTGTCGTTGCTGTAATCGTAAAGTCTTAAACCAAGATCAGTAATGCAGTACAGCGACCCGTTCTTACTTATAAAGAACCCGAAAACCATATTGCTTAAGCCTTCGGGCCCCAGGTATTGCTGACCGGTCAGACTTGCCTCTTCCGATTCCGGACTTGACAGCCTTATAGCTCCACCAAGGGAAGTAGCCAGCCAAATATTGCCATCATATTCTTTAATACTGGTAATATCTCCGCTGACATTATATACAACAGCCTCCGTGCCAGGCATTTCAAGGGAATCGTTGCTGGAAAAAACAGAGGTGGAAAATGAGGCACGTGTAAAATAGTCATTTTCAAATATTGTGAGTCCGCCACCTATATGCCCGAGCCATATTCTTCCCTGGCTATCCTCCAGTATGCTTTTTACTCCGCCTGGTGCCAGACCGTTGGAGGTTGAAAAGTTTTCGAACTTTGTTCCATCAAAGCGCGTGACGCCACTGCCCGTACCCAGCCATACAAAATCATTTACATCCTGAATTACAGTGTATATTTTTGAGGCGCTTAATCCATTTTTGGAGCTGTATTGCTCAAAATAGTATTTTTGAGCGCTGGCGTATGGGAGCGAAAAAGTTAGTAATAGCAACAATGCTGCAAGAAACCGGCAATTTAATATCGTGCGATGGTGACTATCCCCAAACATCAGGCTATTTCTTTATGAAGAAGAAAGTGCCGTCTTCATCCTTCAGCCCTGTTATTTTTCCAAATTTTGGCTTCTGCACGTTGTTCTGCGAGACTGCCTTGGTGACCTGAGTGACAATTTCTTCAATAGATATACAGGTATTCGGGTTACCCCTTAATGCACTTGTGAAAGTACGGGTGAACTGCGAGTCGTCAACTGCCAGCTCATAACCGGCAGATGAGAATACCTGGCTTGATTTGAACTGTGTAGCTGTCCAGTCTGCACAATTTCTATGCTTAACATCTGACCTCATAGCCTGGTAGAAACTCGGACCTGATTCACAGGCGTCAGTGATGATAAGAAGATGTGTCAGATAGTTTGTATATGATTCCATTGATGCCTTAAGGGTATTAAGGCTAAAGTAGGTAAATTCCTCGTCACGGCGTGCATCAATAGGTATCCAGTAACCAACATCATTGATAAACTTCCCATGACCGGCAAACCAGATCACCAGAGACTTAATCTGCTTGGCCCTTATCTCATCACGCAAGTCAATTGAGAAAAATTTCTCCATCTGCTGTTTCGTCTGGTTGCGAAGTCGTTTGATGGGTAAGACCTGGTAATTATCTTCAAGAACACCTGATATCAGGTTTGCATCTTTCTGCGGACCCTGAAGAGCGGCGAAATTCTGATACTCAGAGTTTTCTATAAAAACAACAAGCGTATTACCCATGGGGTTGGATTCAGAAATTGATGTCCCGTTCCTGTTAAGTGTATAATCCTTTATTGTCCTGTTTCCATATTTGTCTTCGACAAGAATTGTGATCTTGTCATTATTTCTGACATCTACCCCTTTGGCAATAAATGAAGGATTAAGGTTGTCCTGGGAAAACTGGGCGTTTATGTTTTCAATCCTGACAGATTTAATGAGATTCTGGTCAGATATCTTTCCCTCTATATCAATACTCATTGAGGTGCTGTCAATGGCCAGAACATTTTCAGATAACAGATATGGAGCCAGTATCTTAATTTCAGGAGGATCAACTTCAGTTCGTCTGATATGATAAGTAAGAACACTTTCATTGTTATATACATCTCTTGCGACTATCCGTACAACCTCATCAGATGAAATGCCAATCTCGGCTGAGAAAGGTATTATGCCTCCTTTGCCTTCATACATCACAGGAACGTTGTTTATTGAAAATTCAGCCAGAAGACTTTTGTCAGAGATCTTGCCTGTCAGTAGTAAACTCTTCCTGTCAAGACCTATCTCAATTTCCCGCCCATCAATTATAGTTGGAGATTCAATAAATATCTCAGGGCTATTGGCTTCACGGTTAATGATATAGAGTCTTTCATTTGCCTCAGCTAACATTTTTTTTGCCGGAGAGATATCCTCAGTCATTGTAATGATCTTTGAATAATCTGAAGCAGCTTTTTCAAAGTCATTTATCTCTTCATAAGATTTGGCGCGAAGGAGATAAACCTCAGTCTGATATGGATCAAGAGACAGTGCCTTTGAGAAATCATTTACTGCAGCAAGGTGCTGATTAAATTTCTGATAGTACATCCCTCGCTCAATGTAATGTCCCTTTTTAGCCGGTTCAAGCAGTATAGCTGTTGAGATATCGTTTATTGCAGCCGGAAAATCAAGCTTTGCCTCATACACAGATGCGCGGGTAAAATAAGCATCGATATTTTTATCATCCTGTTTAATGGCCATGTTGCATTGACCAAGAGCACTATTGACATCTCCCTGACGGACCAGAACTTTTGCAAGCTCAAGACGGGCAGGTGAAAGAGTTTTGTCTTTGGTCACGGCTTTTTCAAGCTGCCGTCTGGCGGTTACATCATCATTTAACTTCTGATAAATAATTCCCTGGTAAAAGTAATTTATGGCATCATCCCTCATTTGCAGGGCAGTATCTGACGTTCCCAGGGCTTTGTCCCAAAGCTCCATCCCGGTAAGGGATACAACCTTTTCACTATAGAGTTTGCCATTCCTGTACTCGATCTTAATAGCCCTGTTAAGCGTAGAGACCGCCTCATTAAGGAATTTGCTTTTCTCCTCAGGTGCAGCATTCTCTGATAAAGCCAGCTTGTTACACATCCTTCCAAGCTGGTACAGGGCATCAGCATCGCCCGGAACAAAATTTACCGCCCTCCGGTAGTCATCGTAGGCAAGACCATAATTACCTGACAGCTCGTACCCCTTCGCTCTCATCATGTAAGCGTCTTCCCATGTGGGAGCTTCATCGATAGCTTTTGAAAACTGGTCAATAGCATCTTCGTACAAGCCGTTTCTGACAAACTCCTGGCCAGCTTTGATATATTTCCTTGCAGACTGCCCGGAGACTGTCATGGAGACAAAAATAAGAACCGCTGATAATAACGCTACTTCCCTTTTCATGACACAAATTTTTAGAGACAAGAAAGCAAATGTACAAAATATTTTTTAACTATCACTCAACACGCTTATTTTTAACACTATAGTTAAATCCGATATCCAGGGTGCTTGTTTTGTACTCTATTTCTGTTTCAGAATTCATCCCGGGGAATGGATCAGGAAGGCCTTCTCCAAAGTTTTTTCTGCCTGTAAATCTGCGTGTTTCATCCCATAAACCGGATTCTGCAAATTCTTTTATAATATAACTTCCACCTTCCACAAGCAACGAAAGTACGTTTTTGTTATACAATGTATTAAGTACTGTTTCTATTGTTTTTGTGTTTTCCTGCAAAATAATTACTTCGGCGTTTTGAAATCTGACATCATTATTCATGGTAAATATCATGACTTTACCCTCTGTTTTAAAAATGTTAGCATCAGAAGGGATATTGCCACTTCTGGATATAATGACCCGTATCGGGTTTTTTCCAGTCCACAGCCGTACATTTAGCAACGGGTTATCAGCACGAACAGTGCCTCCACCTACCAGAATAGCATCCTCTGCGGCTCTCCATTTGTGTACAAGCACCCTCTCAGCCATTCCGGTGATCCAGTTAGGTTCGACAGGGCTACCTGGTTCACGATTTTGGTCAATAAACCAGTCGGCACTTCGTGCCCACTTTAATATCACATAAGGCCTCTTTTTTTCATTCCAGGTAAAAAACCGTTTGTTTAAATCGCGGCATGATTGTTCTTCTATGCCTGTAACAACCTCTATACCCGCCTGTCGCATTTTTTCGATACCTTTCCCTGCTACCTTTAAGCTTGTATCCTTGGTACCAACAATGACTCTTTTTATCCCGGTGTTTATAATAAGGTCAGCGCAGGGAGGAGTGCGGCCCTGATGCGAACAGGGCTCAAGATTTACATAAAGCGATGATTCAGGCAGCAAAGATTTGTCTGCAACGGAATTAATGGCATGCACTTCAGCATGAGGGGTCCCTGCTTTGAGATGAAAACCCTCACCTATGATTTTTCCGTTACACACAATAACTGACCCCACCATCGGATTCGGACTAGTACAGCCCTCAGCCCGGGAAGCGAGTTCCAGGCATCGTCTCATATATGTTGTATCATCCGGCTGAGCCATTTGACGGAAAAATCTATCTTTGAATTATGACCGAAAAGATACAAACAATAACCGAAATTCATAATCATATCAAACGTATGTTTACTGGCTTATGGTCGCAGGCAGAAGCTTCATCCATCGCCACACTGATAATAGAAGAATACACGGGTCTGGGTGGAGCAAGGCAAATGGTCAGAGGGTCTCAGATTCTTGACTGTGATACAGTGAGTTCAATACAGAACGCAGCAAAACGGGTTGCTTCAGGGGAGCCTGTTCAATATATTTTCGGCTTTACTGAATTCTGCGGACACAAGATAAGGGTCTCACAAGGAGTGCTTATTCCCAGGCCTGAGACAGAGGAGATGACGCTTCGCATAATTAAAGAAAACCCGGGCTTCAAAGGCAGTATAACCGATCTCGGGACAGGCTCGGGCTGTATCGCGGTTTCTTTGTCACTCGCCTTCCCCGATGCTTCAGTTTTTGCCATTGACAATTCAGATAAAGCCCTGGAGATTGCAGAGGAGAACGCATTATCAAACAGGGCAAATGTTCATCTTATTAAAGCTGATATACTGACTCATCCTGCGGAGTTGTTTTCCATGAGCAACATTATTGTCAGCAATCCACCTTATGTCCGCGAGAGCGAAAAAAGCCTGATGCAGAAAAACGTCCTTGATTATGAACCTCATGAAGCCCTGTTTGTACCCGATGACGATCCTTTGCTTTATTATAACCGTATTGCTGAGATAGCAGCAGAAAGACTCTTTGACGGAGGTCTTATATACCTGGAGATAAATGAAGCCCTGGCAGATGAGAATTATAAACTCTTTGCAGGTTATCAGTTTTCTGATATTATCATCATTGAAGATATAAGAGGGAAGAAGAGAATCCTTAAAGCAAAAAAGAATGGCTGAAAATAAAAATGAATCTGATCTTCTGGCACGGGCTCAACACCTGTGCTCAACAAGAGAGTATTGCACGGGAGATATCGCCGCAAAGCTTGAACAATGGGGTGAAAAGGATGAGAAAGTAATAGGGAAAATAATCAACAGGCTTACTGAAGAAAATTTTATTAATGATGAACGCTACAGCAGGGCGTATGCTTCAGATCATTTCAGGTACCAGAAGTGGGGTAAAATAAAAATCAAATCAGGGTTAAAAATAAAAAAGATACCATCCATAGTAATCTCATCAGCGCTGGCGGCAATTGATGAGGAAGAATATATTGAAGCACTTAGAAGCATTATAGAAAT
Source organism: uncultured Rikenella sp. (assembly GCA_964524635.1). Lineage (GTDB taxonomy): Bacteria > Bacteroidota > Bacteroidia > Bacteroidales > VadinHA17 > SR-FBR-E99. The sequence continues at coordinate 8,287 of CAZGDJ010000071.1, forward strand.
ACACCGGCGGACAATAAGAGCCAAAAACAGGTTTGACCTCAGGAATAAGCTTTTAAGATATGCACTGGCAAAAGGTTTTGAAAGCCACCTGGTTTATGAGGTTATCAATTCGGTTGTTGAAGGATAATTATGAAAAAAGTGTAAGCCAGATTGCCCGCAGAAATGGATAGAATGCTGTCAAAGTAAGAGCAGAAGAGAGCACTGTATCTGTAATATATATCTTTCGGAGGTTGCGATCAGAACAGATGCAATAGAACATCAGAGCAATCCGCATAAACAGTTGCACGGCAAAAAAGCTAAACACTCTCAGTGACACACTGTTCCATTTAAGAGCTTCATTAACCCTTCCTCTCACAATCAGCGAAAATGCGTGTGACATACCGCACGATGGACAAGGTTCTCCGGTCAGTTTCTCATGAATGCATATCACCGGATATTTGTTCTCCTCAGGTGAATAAAATAAGGAGTAACCCATTACCAACAGGATTACTCCGGTAAATATAATATTGATCGCAAGATAAGCCTTCCGGGCAGCTGTTTGTTTCACAGCAGTAAGTCAGGTTACTTTCCTGTGTCGATAACGACAGAAACTATAGTATCACTGTCACCCTCAAGCTCGTCAAGCTTGTTTTCAAGGTCTCCTCTTCTGGTTGACGCTTTTACATTAATAGTATCATCATTATGTCTGATATTGATTATTACGTCGTTATCCCCAAACTCACTCTCAATATCATCGCCAATGTCTTTGACAGCTTTCTCAATATCAGAAGCCCAGTTGCCTGAATTGTCAGCAATCTTGCTGAATACAAAGCCCTGTGATACTGATATCATTATTGCTATAAGTGCTACAACTAGTCCGCCGATAAGCACTCCCTGGTTATTATGAGACCTTGAAAGTCCTATGATAGCCAGAACAATGGCTACGACTGCCGGAATGACAGCAATCAGGCCTATGCAGGGTACTACTGCAATCAAGAATGCTATTATGCCTGTTACAAGGGCTCCCACGCCCAGTCCTGTTCCCTGATTATTCTTTTCTTCTTCCATTGGTTCAGTAATTTAATTGTATTCTGTTTATCTTCTCAGGATATCTCTTATATCCTGTTCTAAAGACGTAATAGGAACTTCAATGATGCGTCCTGCTTCAAGATTATTTTTGTAAAAAATAAAAGTCGGTACGCGAACAATATCAAGCTGGGCATAGTCTTCCAACGGAGCTACCTTATTGATATCCACGCCTATAAATCTTATTTTATCCTCTGCAAGGCCCCAAAGATTAATAATCTTCATAAATCTCGGTACCTCTCTCCGGCTGTCAGGGCACCAGGTGCCAAGGACAACAGTTACTGTCAGATTATCAATGCTTGTATTCTTCAACTCCCCGATTATAGTCTGATCAGGAACATATTCATCAAAACCGTTTATATACCACGAAGAATGGTCAGAGTACCTTAGTCTGTCAGGTAGAAAATCTCCAAGGATCCATGTTGATGCATCTCGGAAATCAGGGATATTACTTTCAGGCACATCTGTCACGGCAACCTGTTCATTTGTTGGTTCAACACTCATAACATTAAATGCAGTAGTCATCTTTGGAGTCCGACACCCTGATAAGAGCAAAGGAAATATCAGAAATATTAACAAATATCTTTTCATTTTCCGGCATATATGAACTGCAAGATAATTAAAAAAGAAAACGGTTGCCATTCATTCATGCAACCGTTTTTGTTAATGCAGTTTTTTGTTTCAGACTGTCTGTAACAATATTGTCAATATTTGTTTTGCAGCTTTTGCCACTGATGTTCCGGGCCCGAATATAGCTGCTACGCCGGCATCATACAGGAACTTGTAGTCCTGAGGAGGTATGACACCGCCCGCGATGACCATAATATCTCCGCGGCCAAGTTTGCGTAATTCACCAATTACCTGAGGTATCAGGGTTTTATGTCCGGCAGCAAGGCTGGATACTCCCAGGAGATGAACATCATTTTCAACAGCCTGTCTGGCCGCTTCGGCAGGAGTCTGGAACAAAGGTCCGATGTCCACATCAAACCCAATATCGGCATAGCCGGTCGAGACTACCTTGGCGCCTCTGTCATGGCCATCCTGTCCCATTTTTGCAATCATTATCCTTGGTTGTCGCCCGGCTTTAGCAGCGAATTGCGCCGCCATGGCCTTTGCTTCTTCAAAGTCGGAATCCGACTTGTATTCTGATGAGTATACTCCTGAAATTGTTCTTATCACAGCTTTGTACCTCCCAACTATTTTTTCACATGCATAAGATATTTCACCCAGTGTGGCTCTTTTGGCAGCTGCGTCGACAGCCAGTTCAAGAAGATTCCCCTCTCCTGTCGAGGCTGCATGAGTTATTGCGTCAAGCGCTTTCTGGCATTCAGCCTCATCACGTCCTGCACGCAGTTTCTGCAGCCTTCTTATCTGAGCCTCACGCACGGCAGTGTTGTCAACCTCAAGTATCTCAAGTGGCTCTTCCTTTTCAAGACGATATTTATTTGTGCCGACAATTGTCTGAGCACCTGAATCAATACGAGCCTGAATGCGTGCGGCGGCTTCTTCGATCCTCATCTTTGGTATTCCTGACTCAATTGCTTTGGCCATACCGCCAAGGCTTTCCACTTCCTGAAGGAGATCCCAGGCTTTATGGGCTATTTCGTTTGTCAGTGTTTCGACATAATATGAACCTGCCAGAGGATCCATAACATCGCATAGACAAGCCTCATGCAGGATAATTCGGGCTGCATCATCAGCGAGCTGCAAGGCTTCCAGACTGTGGCCAAGTTGGAGGGGTTCATCATAAGGAGGATGGCATGTTGGTATATCACCACTCAATGCCGCTGCAATCCCACCTATCGTAGATCTGAACAGATTATTGAGGGGTCTTTGAACTGTTGCAGTATAATTCCCAGCCATATTGTTTCCTACGTCTCGCATAACCCAGCCAGCAGGATCTTTAGCTTTAAATCTATGTCTTGCGATCTTTGCCCACATCCTACGTGCCGCGCGGCGTAACGCTATCTCCTTAAACATCTCCATACCACCGCTAAAACTCAAGAAACTAAATCTCGGAAGAAAGTCGTCTACATTGATACCGGTGGCAATCGCTACCTCAGCATATGCAATCGCATCTGCTAATGTGAAGGCCAGGGTTTGCTCGCGAGAGGCACCGCCCTCTCGATAATGATACCCGGTGATGCTGACCGGGTGCATTAATGGC
>CAZGDJ010000072.1:0-11491 GCA_964524635.1 uncultured Rikenella sp.
TGTCCTCCGCAGTAGTTACTGTTACGGAGGATGAAAAGGTGGTTGGCGAAGATGGGAATCTTGCCTGTCCGACGAAGCCTAGGCGAAGATGGAAATTTTGAATCTTGAATCTTAAGAACCTGAACTGCATCAGGATGAGGCATTTAAAGCCGGCCTTTGGAGGAAAGAAGCTATAACCGGCCAAGCTACCGACCATGTTACCGGCCAATGGAAATCTTGAGGTCGCAATTTGCGACTCCAATTTGGCGTGGTCGAGATGTTGATTAAAATTACGGCATAATATATAGTTTATACCGATTCTGGGCAGGGTAGAATTTGGTAGCACAAAAATATATTTTAAAATTGTTTTATCCAGGTATTTAAAACAGGTAAATGCTATGAAAAAACATGAATCTGATATAGATGACCTTGTTCAAAAAATTGGTGCAATTTTTGAGGTGACAAAAGGTCTTGCACAACAGGCCGTGAAGCAGTATGCAGTTGAAGTTGAGTCCATTATTAATGAGCGGAGCCAGGATGCAAAAAGAATTGAATGGTGTCTTACATACATGCTCGACTTCTGTTTTGATGATAAGATGCTACTGTTATATAAAAAACTCTGCCGTTATTATTATTCAATCGATCCTGTAGCTACTGTCTTTTATATTAATTCATATCGTGAAATGTGGGACGAGCAGGAGTCAGAGGATTCCAAGCAGGACAGGGATAGAGCGCATTCGACTTGCTCTCAAGGAGGTAAAGGTTCCGCAAGTCATCTATGATCTGATGCCTACCTTTGTAAAGGCGGTCTTTCCGAGACCTGAAGAGGCTTTAGAGGACACTACCCAGAAAACTGACCAGAAAACTACCCAGGAAAAGACCCAAAAACGCACCCAGAAACAACAGGCAATTTTTGATTTTCTTAAAACTCATCCCGAAGCAGGCAGAAAAGATATTGCTTACAACATTGATGGCGTTACTGAAAATGGCGTCAAATCGATAATCAGAACACTTCAGCAGAAAAATCTGTCAAGGCGTGTAGGGCCTGATAGAGGAGGGCATTGGGAAGTGATTGAAAGTGATTTTCCATAATGTGTATAAAAAGCTGGCAGATAGCTGGATATTATATGATAATTCAGGTAAAAGACCGCAACTGCTAGACGAAGGGGAAATGGTATGTCTATCACACAAAATAATATTAAAGATCCAGATCTTGCTAAGGTTGAAGCAGCTCTTAAAAGGGCAGCTAGAAATGCCAGAAAAATTGCAAAAGATACAGGTACTCCCTTGGTAATTTTTAAAAATGGCAAGATCGTAATGATACCTCCTGAAGAGATTACTGATGAAGATTAGCTTACGAGCCCGGAAATATTGCCTGTCCGTCGAAGCCTTGGCGAAGATGGAAATCTTGAACTTTGAACTTTCAACCTTGAATCTTGAATCAACTTGCTTACAGCCTATTAGCCTATCTTTCTTATTGATAACTGATTATTGATTATTGCTCATTGCTCATTGTTTATTGATAACTGATAATTGATCATTGATAATTGATCTCTTTTCTGCTAATACAAATCAGTCAAAAAAATAAGCAATCCCAATTAGTTAAACATTTATATTTCGGCCACAAAAAGACCGGTTATCGGTGGGAATAAAAATTGGTTGCATTTACTAAAACAATTAGCATTGACTAGAAGGTGCTAAAACCTGTGAACAGAAAAATCCGATCAAATATAAAAACTGGATCTAATGCAATGGTAATCCAAAGGCAGGATCAGAGGATCGGTAAAATAACCGAAGGAATAGTGAAAGTGATTATCTACTGAATTATAGGAATAAAATAAATTAATGGAAAGTGACCATAGACACGGACACCGCAAACGTCTAAGAGGGAGGTTCAATAAGGCCGGGCGGGAATCCTTAGCGGATTATGAAATGCTTGAGTTGTTACTCACATACTCTATTCCGCAAAAGGATACAAAAGAATTGTCTAAGGATTTAATCAAACACTTTGGTTCGTTTGCTGCTGTTTTGGATCAACCCCGAAAACGACTTCTAGAAATAAAAGGAATTGGCCCAGAGACGGCAACATTCCTTCTTGCTATCCGTGCCACAATGGTCAGGTATTTTGAACAACAAGCAGAGCAAGCGGATACTATTTCTACCCCGGAGGATATAGCTAAGTTCGTAAAACTTCATATTGGCGCAAATCTGCGAGAATGCCTTCTATTGCTTTGTTTGAACGATGCAAATAAATATCTGCATCATATGGTTGTAATCGAAGGCACTGTCGATAGAGCTCCTTTTTATCCAAGGGAAATCATAAAATCCGCCTTGGACCATAATGCCACAAAACTTATCATGGTTCACAACCACCCAAGTGGAGAACCTACACCTTCGGAAAACGATCACCGTATTACTGCTCATCTTGAAAATATTGCAGCTGAATTCTCTATCAAGCTTCTGGATCACCTAATCACCACACCCAGACAAGTATTTAGCCTCAAAACAGGGAGGCTGATATGAATTTCAGTTTTCTTGCCGACAAATGGCCTTTACTTGCAGAAATGGGAGACTTAGCGGAAAAAAATCTCTATCATGATCCCAATACCTCCCTTATCAAACTGCGAATGTTTGGTGAGACCATTGCCAAGTATCTTCTTGCATACGAGAATATCAAGGACCCAGAAGACGGGAAACCGATTTCAAGGCTCAATATCCTCACTGCAAAAGGCGTAATTCCAGATCGACTGTTGCCTCTTTTTCATTCAATAAGAAAGAATGGCAATAGAGCGACACACGAAGGCTTCGCCTCAGTGGAGTCGGCTACTAATCACCTTCAATTTGCCCATCGTGTTGCTTGTTGGTTTCGTCAAACCTATGGTGAAGATAATTTCATTGCTCAAGAATATAATTTACCCAAAAAAGAACTTATTGATGTAGAAGAGCTAAGAGCGACAAACGAAGTGTTGCATTCCCGCTCAGCGCAACTCGAAGCTAGTCTCTCAGAACTTCAAGCCGCACTTGCTGCAATTCAGAATCAGGAAGTTCCAAAAGAAACCAAGAGTGCTCGGCTAAAGGCATCCAAAACTTTTGCCAACAAGATTAAGTTTTCCGAGGCTGAAACCCGGCAGCTTATTGATGAACACTTGAATACAGCCGGTTGGCAGGCAGATACACAAAACCTCAGATACTCCAAAGGGACTCGACCTGAAAAAGGGGTCAATATCGCTATTGCCGAGTGGCCAACCAGTTCGGGACCTGCTGACTATGCTATTTTTATCGGCATGAATCTTGTTGGTGTCATCGAGGCAAAGAAGAAGGATAAAGATGTGGTTGCTGACCTTATTCAAGCTAAAAGATATGCTAGGGATCTTGAAATAAAAGAAGGCGAAGAGTTTGTCGGTGGGCCATGGAATGAATATATGGTGCCCTTTTTATTTGCCACCAATGGCCGCCCTTACCTCAAGCAATTGGAACAGAAATCCGGGATATGGTTTCTTGATGGTCGCGAATCAACTAACCATCCCAGACCGATCCAGGCATGGTACACGCCCCAGGGTCTTCTTGACTTGCTAAAGCAGGATGCCCACGCTGCAAAAAATAAGCTCAAGAAAGAACCTTTTGATTACCTCGATCTTCGTGATTATCAAGTCAAGGCAATCCAGAAGGTTGAAGAGTCTCTCTCCGCTGGTAAAAGGTCTGTACTGCTGGCAATGGCCACAGGCACCGGTAAAACAAGGGTAGCGATCGGGCTTGTTTATCGGTTCATAAAAAGTGGGAGTTTCAAGCGTATCTTATTTCTGGTTGATCGAAACTCGCTTGGTGAGCAGGCAGGAGATAAATTTAAAGAGACCCGGTTAGAAGACCTCCAGACGTTTAATCAAATATTTGACATGAAAGAGGTAAAAGAAACAACCCCTGAAGAAACCACAAAATTACATATAAGCACTGTACAAGGTGTCGTCCATCGTATCATGTATAATGACACAGACGAGGATGTACCAACTGTGGACCAGTACGATTGCATTGTGGTTGACGAAGCACATCGGGGTTATACCCTGGATAAAGAGCTTGGCGAAGTAGAACTACTGTACAGGGATGAACAGGACTATATCTCCAAGTATCGAAAGGTTTTGGAATATTTTGATGCCGTAAAAATCGGCCTCACCGCTACACCTGCCCCACACACTGCAGATATCTTCGGTAAACCGGTTTACACCTATAGCTACCGGGAAGCTGTTATCGACGGTTGGCTGATTGATCACGAACCGCCCCATCAGTTTGAGACCAAACTTAAGAAAAATGGGATTACCTGGAAGAAAGGGGAAACAATCCCTGTTTACGACCCGGCTACAAATCTGGTAACGAACCTTGAGAATATACCGGATAATGTTACCCTGGAAGTTGACCACTTCAATAAATCCGTGATAACCGAAAAATTTAATCGCACGATCATTAAGGAGCTTGTTCTGGAGCTTGATCCTGACGGTGAAGAAAAAACGCTCATTTTTGCTGCAACAGACGATCATGCCGATCTGGTAGTAACCATACTAAAGGAAGAGTTTGAAAAATATCTTGGTAAAATTGATGACGACGCTATTACGAAAATTACCGGTTCGATTGACAACCCTCTTCAAATGATTCGCAAGTATAAAAATGAGAAATACCCGACCATCGCTGTCACAGTGGATCTGCTAACAACCGGGGTGGATGTTCCGGAGATATGTAATCTTGTTTTCATCCGGCGGGTCCGCTCAAGAATTCTTTATGAACAAATGCTTGGCCGGGCCACCCGCCGGTGTGACAGAATCAACAAAGAGCATTTTAATATTTTTGATGCTGTTGGGCTCTATGAAGCCCTGGAGCCTATCACCAATATGAAGGCTGTAGCCCCTGGCCCCAAAGTGACCTTCCAAATGCTGGTTGATGAGTTATTCGACATGGACTCCGAAACCCATCAGAAAATGCACATTGAACAGTTAGTTGCCAAGCTGCAAAGAAAGGCCCATGGCATGAGCAAGGAAGAGCGGGAGGCTTTTGAGACCCTTTCCGAAGGGTTAAGTGTAAAGCAGTTAATCGAATCCCTGAAAGGAAAAAATAAGGAAGAAGTAAAGAAGATACTTCACGGCAAAGAAAATCTTCTTTCCTTTTTGGATGAAAACCGCTATCAATCACGCAAGCAGCTTATCTCCCATCACGATGATGAACTGACTTCACACTCCCGAGGCTATGGTAAGGGAGAAAAACCCGAGGATTATCTCAATGAGTTCAAATCTTTTATCATCGGGAATATGAACAAGCTCCCGGCCCTAACGATTATCTGTCAGCGGCCCCGTGAGTTGACCAGGCAAGATTTGCGCAAACTAAAGCTGGCGCTTGATGAGAACGGTTATTCAGAAGCAAAACTGCGCACAGCCTGGCGGGAATGGACCAATGAAGATATTGCTGCTGATATCATCTCTTTTATTCGCAGGCAGGCCCTTGGTGATCCGCTGGTAAGCCATCAGGAAAGAATCCGGGTCGCCATGCAAAAGGTTTACAACTTGAAGCCCTGGCCCAAGATGCAGAAAATGTGGCTGGAACGTATTGAAAAACAGCTAGTCGCAGAAACGATAATTGATCGTGATGACTTTGATCAAGGAGCCTTTAAGGCACACGGCGGTTTTAGCCGGATTAATAAGATATTTCAGGGTAATTTTTCTGATATTCTGAAAGAGATAAACAGCGCCCTATACCCTGAGGAGAAAAAATACGCATGAACACCCAGGAAATTGTACAAAAACTTTGGAGCCTCTGTGATGTTTTAAGAGATGATGGCATTACTTATCACCAGTATGTTACAGAACTGACATATATCCTCTTCCTCAAAATGGCCAAGGAGACTGGAGTCGAGACAAAGATACCGGCTGGATATCGCTGGGATGATCTTTTGCAAAGAAAAGGTGTTGAACTCAGTCGATTCTATCGCGATCTGTTACGCCATCTTGGTGAAGAGGGGAAAAACAGGGTTAAGGAGATATATACCAAAGCCACCACCAACATTGACGAGCCCAAGAACCTGGAAAAAATTATCCGGAACATCGACGCCCTCGACTGGTATAGTGCTAAAACTGAAGGTCTTGGAGACCTTTATGAAGGTTTACTGCAGAAAAATGCCAATGAGAAAAAATCCGGTGCCGGGCAGTATTTCACACCGCGTCCTCTGATCAACACCATTGTGGAATTGGTCAAACCGCAACCAGGTGAAAAATGTGGCGACCCGGCTTGTGGTACCTTTGGATTTATGATCGCTGCTGACCGGTACATTAAGGAACAAACCAGTGAGCTTTTTGACCTTAAGGCGAATGAACAAAAATTTCAAAAGAATAAAGCCTTCACCGGCATCGAACTTGTTCAGGAAGCACATCGTCTGGCCCTGATGAATGCTATGCTCCACGACATTGAAGGTGATATTGCCCTGGCCGATACTCTTTCCAACAAGGGTAAGGCCTTTAATGATTACGATGTCATCCTTACCAATCCGCCCTTCGGCACTAAAAAAGGTGGAGAACGACCCACCCGCGATGACCTTACCTTTCCCTCATCTAATAAGCAGCTTAACTTCCTTCAGGTTATCTACCGGTCCCTTAAACAGGATGGCAAGGCCAGGGCTGCAGTGGTGCTGCCGGATAATGTCCTGTTTCAGGATGGTGACGGCCAGAAGGTCAGAGCCGACCTGATGGATAAATGCGATCTCCATACTATCCTGCGACTGCCCACCGGTATCTTTTATGCCCAGGGTGTTAAGACAAATGTCTTGTTCTTTACCAGATGTAAAACAGGTAAAGGGAACACAAAGAAGGTGTGGATCTACGATATGCGAACCAATATGCCGTCTTTCGGTGTCCGCACCCCTTTTACTGAAAAATATTTCACTGATTTTATAAAAGCCTTTAGGGATGACCCATATGGTAAGAGCACAAGAAAAGATAAGGGCGAAGAAGGTCGGTTCCGCTGTTTCACCAGAGAAGAGATCAGGAAGCGAAATGATAACCTCGATATCTCCTGGCTCCATGATGACAGCAACGGCCGTGCCGAAGATCTCCCCGAACCGGGTGCAATTGCTTCTGAGATCATGGAGAATTTAAAGGTGGCAATGAAAGAAATGGAGATATTAGCAAATTCCTTGAAATCCGAGAATTAAACAAAATGAGACAATGGATTGCGACCCCAAATGGTTGGGAAAAAACAGAAATAGGCGAAATAGCAGAAATTATAACTGGGAACACTCCTTCACCCAAAAATCCGGAGTACTATGGCGGAGAAATTCCATTTGTCTGCCCTGGAGATTTAAATCAAGACAAACCAATTATGTTAACTGAAAAAATGGTTACCAAAAAAGGTTTAGCCCAAGGAAGACTCCTGACTAAGGGTACAGTGCTTGTGTCTTGCATTGGAATATTAGGAAAAGTAGGCATTCTTGCCCGTGAAGGTCTTTGCAACCAACAGATAAATTCTATACTCCCCAATCCATACCTAGTACCAGAATTCATCAAGCTTTGGGCATATACTATTGCACCTTGGCTTGAAGCGAATTCTTCAGCTACTACTGTTCCTATAATCAACAAGGGAAGATTCTCAAAAGCTCCAATAGATCTTCCACCGTATAACGAACAAAAGAGAATTGCACTTAGAGTTAGTGCTTTACAATCCCATAGCCGTGTAGCTAAAAAGGCTTTGGAGGCAATCCCATCCTTGCTGGAAAAATTCCGACAATCTGTTTTGTCTTCTGCCTTCAGGGGTGATTTGACTGCTACATGGCGTGCTCAAAATCCGGATATTGAATCTGCTGGAAAATTATTGGAACGTATCCGTAAAAAACGCCGTAAACGCTGGGAAGAAGAAGAGTTGGCGAAGATGGAGGCCAAGGGTCAAACACCGAAAGATGATAAATGGAAGAATAAATACAAAGAACCTGTGCCTGTTATTACCACAAATCTTCCTGAATTGCCTGATGGTTGGTGTTGGGCGTGCTTTGATGAAATTGCTTCTGTAGATTCAAATTTAGTAGATCCTAAAACAACACCTGATTTACCACATATCGCTCCGAATCACATTGAAACTCTGACAGGTAGATTGCTGGAATATAAGACAGTGCGGGAAGATGGTGTAACAAGCCCTAAGCATTTATTTCATCCTGGTCAAATTCTTTATTCAAAAATACGACCGTATCTGGCTAAGGCTGTTGTAGTTGATTTTGAGGGTGTTTGCAGTGCGGATATGTATCCAATATCAACACCTCTAAATAAAGTTTATCTGCATAACTGGCTCATTTCCCCAGCATTTACCGATTTTACTATTTTAAAACAAGGGCGGACCGTTTTGCCTAAAATAAATCAAAAAGATTTGGGCACACGCCCTGTTCCAGTTGCTCCTCTCAAAGAACAGATTCAGATTGCCAATAAGTTATTGAGTTGTACCGAGATCAGAGATAAAACAGTAAAAAAAGTGGAAACCTCGCTTGATGTTTTACAAAAATTAGATAAGTCAATTTTATCAAAAGCCTTTCGGGGTGAATTTGTCCCCCAAGACCCCAACGATGAGCCAGCTTCTGTGCTCCTGGAACGAATAAAACTGGACAAGGCATCTCTTGAAGCTGAGAAGAAACAGAAAGGAAAAGTGGGTATTTTAAAAACAGTAACCCCAAAAAAAGAGGTAACTACAATGGCAAAGAAAAAAGAACGTCGTCCTCTGGTTGAAGTATTGCAACCACATTCGTCAGGCTTACCTCCCGAAGAACTTTTTCAGCAGGCCGGTTTTGACGAGCATTTAGTGGATGAATTTTACATAGAACTAAAAAACGAGGTTGTCAGTGGAAATATCATTGAAGACCGACCTGATCAAGAACGTATACTCTTAAGGTTGAAAGCGGCATGAGGATCGAACAGCTCTATATCAAGGATTTTAAGAATCTCAAGAATTTCTCCATAGATTTAGACAAGGAGGCGCTTACCTCCGTGATTGTTGGCCGCAATTCTACTGGCAAATCAAACCTTATGGAGGCGCTTGTCACAATCTTCCGTGATCTGGACCTTGAACCTGAAGCAGGCTCTGACTTTACTTATAAGCTCCGGTATTCGATAAGAGACAAAATCGTCGAGATTGATTCAGACCAATCTCGAACAGGAGGTAAAGTCACGGTTTCTATTTCCGGTGGAAAGCCACAATCCGCCAAAATCCTGCGAGACAGCGGAGTAGGTTTATTACCGGAAACGGTATTCGCTTATTACTCAGGAGCCAGTAACCGGCTGGAGCACCTGTTCGACCGGCATTTACTCAATTTCCGCAACGCAATGATAGAAGGCGATATCAATGCCAGACCAAGACTAATTTATGGCCGGTTGATCCATAGTCAATTTGCCCTGTTATCGTTTTTCAGTGAAAAAGATCAGGATGCCTTGAGTTTTCTTGCTGAGGAACTGGGGATACTGGACCTTCAAAGCGTTCTTTTTGTCTTGAACCAACCCCATTGGGCAAGGAGCAAAAAACAATCACTCACTTCTGGCGGTGATCCCCGGTTCTGGGGGGCACGAGGTGTTGTTAGTGAATTTCTTTCGCGTCTTTATAAAAAATCGTTGGCCCCTTTGCGCCTCTCTCAAAAGGTAAAGGCGGAGATCGGTTCTGCCCCCAGTCGAGAACATCTCTATTTATTTCTGAAAGATAAAATAGCACTGGAAGATCTTGTCACGAGCATTGCTGAAATTGGTGATATCAATGAAGCTGGAGCATTTTTCAGGACACTTGAGAGCGCGTATGTTTCTGACCTCATCCCGGAGACCAGAATACGGGTTGAAAAACGTAACCTTGATGGTGGAATTACCTTTCGTGAATTAAGCGAGGGAGAGCAGCAACTGCTCATGGTTTTGGGCCTGCTGCGTTTTACCAAAAACGAGGAATCACTCTTCCTGTTGGATGAACCTGATACACATTTGAACCCGGCCTGGGGCCAAAGGTATCTGAGCCTCATAAAGAGAGCAGTCGGGCCTTACCCATCCAGTCAGATCATCATGGCCACACATGACCCTATGGTTTTTTCAGGATTAACCAGAAATGAAGTTAGAATTATTACTCAAAAGGACGAAGGTGGAGAGATTGAAGCAATTATACCGAGTATCGACCCCAAAGGACTTGGAGTTGCTGGCATCCTTATGAGTGAGTTTTATGACCTTCCATCGGAGCTTGATATAGAAACCCAGGAAATTATAGAGGAGAGAACCCGTTTATTGACTAAGGGTGAGAAACGAACACCAAAAGAGACTGAGAGGATGCGGGAACTGACAAACGAGATATCTAAAATGGGATTCACCAAAATATTCCGAGATCCTCTTTACACACAATTTGTTAAAGCTATAGCCAAAAGGGAGGAATTTATAAAACCCAAGCTAACCCAAAAGGATATAGATGCTCAGGAAGAAATTGCTGCCGAGATATTAGAAAACATACTTAAAAAGGAAAAAAAATGATTTTCATTGATCTTGCTGGCAAACAACCTCCACAGGAATGGCTAGACAGAGCTGAAGCTGCTAGGGTTGAATTGATGGAGATAGAAGACCCAGAGGAAAGGAAAAAATTTATAAAGTCTCACGAGCAAATCTGGAAGGATCTCGCTGAATGGCTGAAGGAGCAGTCTCATAGAAAATGTTGGTATTCAGAAGCAACGGATACTTTCAGTTATTGGCATGTAGATCATTTCCGCCCCAAAACCAAAGTCAAAGATTTAGACGGTAATGAATCGGAAGGGTATTGGTGGCTTGCGTTTGATTGGCATAATTACCGTCTTGCAGGAAGTGCTGGCAATGTCCCGAAATCGACCTATTTTCCTTTAAGAGCTGGATGCTCTCGTGCAATCAGCCCCACTGATGATGTTGTAGATGAAGAGCCTTGCCTACTTGATCCGGTAAGGTTGACCGATCCAGCGCTATTGAGTTTTGATGATGAAGGACTAATTCGTCCCGCTGATCCGGATGGGCCTTGGAATAAGGAAAGAGCTGAAACCACCATAAACGTACTGAATCTCAATTTTATTAATCTAGTAAGTGCTCGCAAAACCCTATGGGAAAAATGTAATAGAAAGATTAACCGGGCTTTAAATTTGATGAAGGAACTCCAGGAAAAGCGGAGTACAACAAAAAAAGCCCAAGTGGAAGAAATACTCATCGACTTACGAAATATGGCATCACAAAAAGAACCGTTTTCTTCTGTTGTTACAACTTGTGTTCGAAGCCAAGGAATACCATGGTTGAGTAATGCAGTGGTAGGTAATAGATAATGTGTGAAATAGTGGGGCGTCCTTCAATAATTAAATAACATTTGAAACAGGGGGGCGTACCTCAAAAAATCAATTGAGTAGTTTATATTTAAAGATAACGCTGATAATTTTTTAAATATAAGATCAAGGAGCGAAGATATGTCAACAGGTTCATTTAAGGAAAAGATTCTTATCATATTTTTTTCTCACAGTGGAAACACTCGT
>CAZGDJ010000073.1:0-11340 GCA_964524635.1 uncultured Rikenella sp.
TTGATAATGTATTATATATTAGTTATGATATAATTATCAAATGATTTATGGAGACTGGATAAATCCAGGTGACTTTTGTGCAGCTGGCCGCAGTGACGCTGTAGCTTTCAGCATTGATGAAAAGGGATATATTGGAGGAGGCTTTGACGGCGATTTCAGACTAAATGATTTCTACGAATATAATTCTGTTACTGATAGCTGGAAAGTTCTGGATTCTATCCCTGGTCCCAAAAGAAGTGCAGCGGTTGCTTTCGTCATTGACGGGAAGGCTTATGTTGGAACAGGTTTTGACGGAGATAACTACCTTAATGATTTCTATGTATTTGATCCTGATGTAATTGATCCTGAAGCCGATCCTGATGTTGACCACCCGGGTGAATGGAGCGCGATAAAGCCTTTTGAAGGCACTGCCCGTTTTGGTGCAGTTGCCTTTGCAATTGGCGGCAAAGGATATGTTGGTACCGGTTATGATGGAAGTTATAAGATGGATTTTTGGGAGTATGATCCTTCAACAGATGACTGGACAGAGGTTTCAAGCGCAAAAAAGGTAAGATATAACGCCTCAGCATTTGTTATAGGTTCAAAAGCATATCTTGTCGGAGGCGCTGGCAATGGACTCTATATCAATGATTTCTATAGTTTTGATCCGGCCGCTGCCACTCAGTGGACAAAACTCAGATCAACCTACGATCAGGATGGTGTGTCCTATGATAATGATTACGAAAACATAACTCGTGCTGATGCGGTTTCGTTTGTTATGGATGGTAAGGCTTATCTGACGCTTGGTGACAACGGCTCACTGCGTCCAGAAACATGGGTTTATACTCCTGAAGATGATCTCTGGGAAGAAACCACAGAATTTGAAGGTGCAGCCAGAACAGCAGCTGTTGCCTTTACAACATATACTACTGCACAAGGATACAGGGCTTTCGTTCTTACAGGTCGGAGCAGCACCAATCCTTATATGGATATGTGGGAGTTCCTGCCTGACCAGGAATATGATTCTTCAACAGAGTAATCAGCAAAAAAAATAAGGAGGTCAAACCTACGGTAGAATTCAAAAGTTACATAAGGCCGGGATTAGTACCCAAAGGCTTTCAAAGCCACAAGTACGTTCCTGACCACATTTAATTACAGTTTATTTCCTGCAATCCCGGCCTTTTATGTAACTTCCTTTCAGATATTATAAATACGTATAAAAGCTGACAATTTTCAATGTCAGCTTTTAGTTTTTTCAACAACAATCTTAACCATTTTTTCGTCTATATCTGTCTCTTTAAAATTAAGAGATGATATCTTTTCAGTTGAGACAAGGATGATATCTACCGCAAGAGTCTGGGAGGCAATATACGCCGAGTGTTTTCTTACGGCTTCAGAGACAAATGGAAGGTCTTCAATGGAGACTTTGATTTTATCTGTAACATCAAATCCACTATCCTTGCGCATGTTCTGGATACGATTGACAAATTCACGGGCGGTACCTTCATGAAGCAGGTCTTCGGTGACAGTGATGTCAAGGGCCACTGTAAGTTTTCCTTCATTGGCCACAAGCCATCCGGGAATGTCTTCAGAAATGATTTCCACTTCTGATGAGTTTATCTCAACCTTTTCTCCGTTAATGATAAGTGTACTTTTGCCATTGTTTTCCATCTCAGCTATCTCCTGCTGGGAAAGAGACATGATTGCCGCGCCGGCTTCTTTCATCAGTTTCCCGAAACGTGGTCCCAGGACTTTAAAATTGGGTTTAATCTTTTTGACAAGTATACCGGAGGTGTCATCTACATATTCTACATCCTTGACGTTTACCTCTGCAAGTATAAGTGACCTGACTGCCTCGAAACTCTCTTTAAAATGTCTGGCAGTGACCGGGACCATGATTCTGGCGAGCGGTTGCCTTACCCTGATATTTACTTTTCTCCGCAGGGCAAGAATCATGGAAGACATTTTCTGGGCAATTTCCATCCTTTCTTCCAGTTCTTTATCTATAAGTGCATCAACCCATTCAGGAAATGCTGTGAGATGGACAGACCCTTCAGAATGCTTATGGCATACGCTGTTCAGATCGGAGAAGATGCGGTCGGTAAAGAAAGGAATCATCGGAGCGGCAAGCATAGACACTGTTTCAAGACACGAATAAAGTGTCTGGTATGCTGCAAGCTTATCCTGGTCCAGTCCACCACCCCAGTATCTTTTACGATTCAGGCGAACGTACCAGTTTGAGAGATTTTCGGTTACAAATTCTGATATTGCCCTGCCGGCAGGGGTGATGTCATAATCATCATATCTCTCCGTTACTTCCCTGACAAGCGTATTAAGCAATGATATGATCCATCTGTCTATTTCGGGTCTCTTTTCAACAGGTACCGGCGGCTCTTTGCCGGTGAAGCCGTCAACGTTAGCATAAAGAGCAAAGAAGGAGTATGTATTATACAGGGTTCCGAAGAATTTACGTTTTACCTCATCAATGCCGGAAGCGTCAAACCTCAGGTTATCCCATGGCTGAGCATTTGTGAGCATATACCATCTGAGAGGGTCAGAACCATGTTCTTCAATTGTTTTGAAAGGGTCAACGGCGTTGCCAAGACGTTTTGACATTTTGTTGCCATTCTTGTCAAGTACAAGTCCGTTTGAAATGATATTTTTGAATGATACCGAGTCTGAGATCATTGTTGCTATTGCATGAAGGGTGAAGAACCATCCTCTTGTCTGGTCTACTCCTTCAGCAATAAAATCAGCCGGGAACATTTCAGAAAAATTCTCCTTGTTCTCAAACGGATAGTGGGCCTGTGCATAAGGCATTGCGCCTGAATCAAACCAGACATCAATAAGATCAGTCTCGCGTTTCATCGGTTTGCCTGAACGGCTCACCAGGACAATATCATCGACATACGGACGATGGAGGTCAAATTTCGAATAGTTCTCTGTGCTGTTGTCACCTTCAACGAAATCTTGAAGCGGGTTATGCTTCATGAATCCCGCATCAATGCTGCGCGATATCTCCAGTTTCAATTCTGCCACTGAACCAATACACATTTCTTCCTGTCTGTCTTCTGTCATCCAGATAGGCAATGGGGTTCCCCAATAGCGAGAGCGTGACAGGTTCCAGTCGACGAGGTTTTCAAGCCATTTCCCAAATCGTCCGCTTCCGGTACTTTCAGGCATCCATTTAATGGTATTATTCAGTTCTATCATACGATCACGCAACGCCGTGGTACGTATGAACCATGAGTCAAGCGGGTAATACAGAACTGGTTTATCGGTGCGCCAGCAGTGAGGATAATTATGAACCTGCTTCTCAATACGAAAAACTTTTCCTTCCTGCTTAAGCATCACGGCGATATCCACATCGAGTGTTGCATCGCTTTCATTGAGGGCTTCGTCATATTCATTCTTAACATAGCGGCCGGCGAAGGGGCCGTATGTTTTTGTGTTCACATGAGTAGCAATGAATGCCTGGTCAAGATCTCCGAGAGGTACCATTCGTCCGCGACGGTCAACAAGAGGACCCTGGAAACCATCGGACATCACCACCAACAGAGGAGGTATTCCGTTTTCGCGCCCTGCGCGATAGTCATCAGCACCAAAAGTGGGAGCTATATGTACTATTCCGGTACCATCAGTTGTGGTTACAAAGTCACCTGTTATAACCCTGAAAGCCCCTTCACCGGGATTGATCCAGTCGATAAGTTGCTCATAATCAATGCCCTTAAGTTGTGAGCCGGTAAAAGAAGCAGTAACAGAATACGATATTTTCTTATCGGCTGCAAAGATCACAGGCAGGAGATCTTCGGCAAGAACAACAGTTATTGGTTCCGAAGAATAAGGATTTACAGTTTTTACCCTGACATACCTGATATCGGCCCCGACAGCCAGCGCTGTGTTTGAAGGCAGGGTCCATGGCGTTGTTGTCCAGGCCATGATACTGACACCTTCGGTATCAATACCTTCAAAGAGGAAGGCGGATTTTGCGTTTTTCCTTACTTTAAACAGGGCGATACAGGTTGTGTCTTTCACATCGCGGTAGCACCCGGGCATATTCAGTTCATGAGAGCTCAGTCCGGTGCCGGCGGCAGGTGAAAAGGGCTGAATGGTATAACCTTCATAGAGAAGGCCTTTTTTATACATCTCTTTCAGAAGCCACCAGAGTGTCTCAATATACCTGTTATCATAGGTTACATACGGATTTTCCATGTCAACCCAGTAACCCATATGACGCGTCAGGTCTTCCCATGCATCGGTATACCGCATCACATCTTTACGGCAGGCCGCATTATAGTCTTCAACGGATATTCTGGAGCCAATGTCTTCTTTGGTTATTCCCAGGGCTTTTTCCACTCCCAGCTCAACGGGGAGGCCGTGGGTATCCCATCCCGCCTTGCGTTTCACCTCATAACCCTTGAGGGTCTTATACCGGCAGATAGTGTCTTTTATTGAACGGGCCATCACATGGTGTATACCCGGCATGCCATTGGCAGATGGCGGTCCCTCATAAAACACAAACTCACCGCGTCCATCGCGGTCACGAAGACTCTTTCTGAATGTGTCATGGTCATCCCACGTCTTTAGTACCTCATTATTTACTTTTGCCAGATCGAGTCCTTTATACTCCGGAAACTTTTTTGACATATAAATTGTTTCTATCTCATTTTTAACAAGGTGCAAAGATAGAAAAAAGTTCAGAGTTAGGGGTTCAGGGTTTAGAGTTCAGGGTTCAGGGTTATTGTAAATCATTTATACTCTGAACATAGTCAGGAGAACAGAAAATTTCATTGATACAGACAGGTTGAGGGAGAGAAACACTGAACACTGAACTTGCTTGTCACGTTTTCCGACTCTAAAATTTCATCCAATGAACATCCATATAATTTGTTTCTTTTTATATTATCTTTGCCCATTAATAATTTAATACTGGTAGCCATGGCAGAAAAGACAAGATATTCGGATGAGGAGCTGGAAGAATTCAGGCAGATAATTATGACCAAGCTCGAGAAAGCCAGGAAAGACTACGAGGTTCTCAAGGCAAGCATCACCCATGAGGATAACAATGATACCATGGATACCTCTCCCACCTTTAAGGTACTTGAAGAGGGTGCCACGACTCTCTCAAAGGAGGAAGCCGGCAGGCTGGCACAGCGGCAGCTGAAGTTCATACAGCATCTCCAGGCGGCGCTGGTACGTATTGAGAACAAGACGTATGGAATATGTCGTGAGACGGGTCAGCTCATAAGCAAGGACCGGTTGCGTGCCGTTCCCCATGCCACATTATGCATGGAGGCGAAGCTGAAGCAGAAATAGTTTAGGGGTTTAGGTGTTTAGGTGTTTAGACGTTTAGGCGACTCAACGACTCAACGATTAAACGACTCAACTAATTCGATCGGACTCTCCTGAAAACAATATTGTAAATGCTTTTGAAGAAGTACCGGAGGTCTGTTTTTATTGGCTGGTGATCCCACAGGTCAAGATACTTTATCTCTGACTGTTGAATGGCATCAAGGTCGGCAGGCATATCTGCATAAAACGGAGGAATAAGTCCGGGCTTATATCTTATCCGGCGTTCACGCAACTCATCATTGTAAAGATTAAAATAGTGTAAGGATAGAGGTCTTACGCCCACTATTTTCATATCACCCCGGAAGAGATTCACTATCATAGGCAGTTCATCGAGCCATATTCGTCTGCTGAAGCGACCCCAGGAGGTAATACGAAAGTCATATTTCAGTTTGCCTCCCTTCTCGAGGTCATGCAGATCATATACATAGTCCTGTATGAATTCAGAGTAGGGATGCATTGTTCGCAGTTTATAGACATTAAATATCTGGCCTTTCCATCCTACCCTTGGCAGGGCAATGATCATACCGTATCCGCTCTCGCCGGCTGTGAGCGGTTCTGAATTTCTCCGGGCTTTAATGCACAGCAGGTTACCGGCAAATTTTTCCTGTCTTATAGCAAAACCTGCACGGCAAAGACGACCTAATATTTCGGCACGTGACAGTGGTGGGTTAGCTCCGCGGGTAAAGAATTGCCACAAGCCCCTGGTAAGTCTGAGTCTTGGCATTACACGTTTGATAAGGAAGTCACCAGGAAGCAGAAAATAGTAAAGCCAGGGTGTGAGTTTATGTCGCAGACGGCGGGAGCGTTGATCCATGGTCTCAACTATACATATATAAACACCATCGCCGGTAAGGCGTACGTTCACGTTATCAAGGAAATTGTCAATTCCCCTGATTGCATTCATGGTCTTAAGGTTAATCAGGCAAGTATAATCACCGGCAGCCAGGTTACGGATATTGAATGACTCAGTTGTTGACACAACGGCAAGCCGTGATCCTTCTGCCGGGGTCACCATGGCTGCCAGTGCTGCAGCACAAGCGGGAGAGCAGCCCTGCATCAGCTGTGCTTCAAGAGACGGGTCAGGGGCATCTTCATTTTCAATGACAGGATGAGACCTGGCTACCATCTCACGTTCAGAAGGTCTGGCAGTTTCCGGCGCCTGCACTACAGCCTTGCCGAAGGCAATCCATAGTATCCCCACTATCAGTTCAAGGGTGGTAGCTGTAAGGGCAGTACCGAGCACCACGGTACGGGAATAGCCTATTTCACGAAGGGAGTACATCAGCAATGCAGCGATGCTGACGGCAATAATATTTGAGCTGAGAACGCGATAGAACAGTGATTTCAGGTTCACTATCTGTCCGCGGCCCAATTTACCGTTTATGAGAGAGACTATAACCCAGAATAATGCCAGGGTGAGGAAAACGGGGAGGTGAGATGGAATATAGGATTTCAGTCCGGCCGGCTTGAGCCAGATCATGAAAAGAAACGAGACCGTCAGAATAATGATGTCGGCCGAAAAACTATAGATTCTGAATCGCCTTGTGCCCATCACCACTCAATATCTAATGCAAGATAGCAAAAATTTATGCTAACAGTTATCTTTGCATAAAAGCACTGCCGATGAGATCATTGTCTCCTATTGCTCTTTTAACGCTTCTCCTGCTATCGGTGACAGGGCCATTACAGGCCCAGGTTATTCATGAAACGGTAAATAATACTGCGATATACTCATTCCTTGACGAGCTGGCCGCTGATGGCATTATTGAACTGAATTCTGCAGTGAAACCCTATAGCCGTGAGACAATAAAGAAATTTCTTGCAGAGGCACAATCGCATGGAGAAGAGCTGACAGTAAGACAGGCTAAAGAACTTGATCTGTATATTATTGATTTTGTGACATCGGTGGAGGACAGCAAAGTACACATTATATTTAATCCTGCCACGGTTCAATATAAAGACTCATTATTTAAAATAACATTGACGCCTCTTCTGGGTTTTACAGCGGGGGCTGTTACTGACCGGGGGAAACCCGTAATCGCATGGAAAAATGGCGCGAAGATTTTCGGCAGTTATGGTAATTGGGGGTTTTATGCTGCACTCCGGGATAACCACCAGGATCCTCTTACTGGTAAAGCGATATATCTCACAAGAGAGCGGGGCGGACATATAAAGGGGCTTACTGATTTTTCTGAGATGACCGGCGGTATCAGTTATTCATGGCGGTGGGCTGACATTTCGTTTATACGCGATTCTCCTGTGTGGGGAAGCGGTTATGCAGGCACCAATATACTCTCAGGGCGGGCTCCTGCTTTCATGCAGCTGAGGCTTCACATCAAACCGGTGAAATGGATGGAGATGACGTGGTTTCATGGCTGGCTCAACTCAATGGTGGTTGACTCAACACGTTCTTACCTGGTCACAAATGCCTATGGTACTGATTACCGTGAAGTTTATCACCATAAATTCTTTGCTGCCAACATCTTTACCATAACACCAGTTCAGCGATTGCATGTCTCACTGGGCAACAGCGTGGTCTATTCTGATCCACGACTGGCTCCGGGTTACCTGATGCCGCTGTTCTTTTACAAATCGGTGGACCATGACGTCAACTCGGGCATTGACAACAGTAACTCACAGATGTTCATTGACATAAGCTCGTATCAGGTTAAGCATCTTCATCTTTACGGCACACTCTTTATTGACGAGATGTCAATAAAGAGATTCACAACACCGGACTTCAATTACTTTTCATGGAAGGGAGGCTTCAGGACAGGTAATTTTCCTTTTTTACCCGACCTGTGGGTTGCAGCCGAATGCACATTTACCTATCCTCTTACCTACCAGCATTATGTTCCGGTTCTTACTTTTGAAAACCAGGGGTACAATATGGGTCACTACCTCAGGGACAACTCGCGAAGTTTCTGGACCGCTATTGATTATAAGCCTTTGAGAGGAATGAATATCAGGCTGTGGTATGAATATGCTGAGAGAGGACCGGACTATCAAAGTATCGGAGGTGACAGGGTCGGGCTGCCGTACATAGGCACCCTGGAATGGAAGAGCATCAGTGGCGGGATCGGGGTGAGTTATCTTATCACCGGTGGCGTAGTTGCGACTGCTTCGTATAGCAGAAGTAATATTACAAAGGGGGAGGATTGGACAGCGCCTCATCTCTTCGGGTTGAAACACAGTTTTAATGCAGGAATAGTATGGGGATTTTAGTCGATCCCCAGGGCTTACTTTCTTCCTTAATATTATTATTTTTACGACGCAGTAGCAGACATGGAAGACAAGCATGAAATAACCAGCAAGACAGAGATGCCGAGAATACCTAAGTCTGTCAGCCACTGGTATGCTGTTTATACTCATTCACGTGCAGAGAAGAAGATTGAAAAGCGACTGATTGAATCAGGTATTGAGACTTTTCTGCCCATTCAAAAGACTCTTCGGCAATGGTCTGACCGTAAGAAGCTTGTAGATAAAGTGGTCATCAGCTCTTATGTCTTTGTAAAGGTGGTGCCGAAGGAGTTTCTGACGGTAAGAAAGATTGAAGGGGTGGTAAAAATCATTGCAAATCAGGGCAACCCTGTCGTTATACCTGAAGAGCAAATGGTGAATCTCAGAATTCTGTGTGGCAGTGATGCAGACATAACGGTCAATGAAAGTGTTTTTCTTAAAGGCGACAAAGTGGAAGTGGTTTATGGTACACTGACAGGGCTGAAGGGAGAGCTGATCAGGGTGGGGAGAAAACATAAAGTTTTAATCCGCATTCTGGAGCCGGGAATGAATCTGACAGTAGATATTACTGCTGCTGCCATTCGTAAACTTAAAAAAAAGTGAGAAATTTATATATTAATTATCTTGCCGGCTGACCGGAGAGATCTTAAGGAAAAATAAATGAGAAAAGCAGCCATCATTGCAATTTCAGTGCTTCTGATGAGTTCATGTACCACTCAGAAGGAGCTTTCATATCTCAATAACCTGCCGGAGACCGGGGGAGAGAGTTTCTTTACCATCGATGTTCCTGACTACCAGGTTCAGCCGCGCGACATACTCTATGTCACTGTTAAAGCTCAGACGACTGAGGGTTCTCTTGATGAGATACTGCAGGGTACCACAATGTCAAATAACTACATGCAGGGTGAAGTAGGTCAGTATTTATTGGGGTATAGTGTTGACCCGGCAGGTGACGTCATCATCCCACTGCTTGGTAAAATGAAGGTAGATGATATGACCATTTTTCAGATCCGTGACCTTTTTCAGTCGAGGGTTGACTCTCTCTTCAGGCATGCTTATGTTGAGGTGAGGCTACTGAGTTTTAAATTCACCGTTATTGGTGAAGTTCGCAATCCGGGAAGCTATGTCAATTACAATGATCAGCTAACAGTTCTAGAGGCCATAGGCCGGGCCGGAGGGGTGACTGAGACAGGAGCTAAAGAGAGAATCCTTGTTGTAAGACCCGTCGGCAATAAAACCCTTACTTACAACCTTAATCTTCAGGACAAGAGCCTGCTAGCCTCACCGGCTTATTTTCTGACACCCAATGATGTAGTTATTGTACAACCGACACCCAAGAAGGTCTTTAATATAAATCTTCCCACTTTTGCTTTTATAGTGACAGCAATTACCAGTACATTAACCACGACCTTATTGCTGGTTAATTTCTTCAGTACAACTAACCCATAAGCTGATGGAAAACGGAGAACAGAATTTTTACGTTCCGGAGAGTGAGAGAATAGACTTCCGGAGGTATTTCTCTCTTTTCATCAGTAATTGGTACTGGTTCGCGGCCGCGCTGTTTTTTGCCCTGGCCATAGCATACGGGGTAAACCGCTATGGCGAGGAGATTTTCTTTGTGCAAAGCACTATTCTGATAAAAGACGAACAATTTGGCGGGGGATATGCCGAAATGGATAAGATCATTCCTGGTGGCGACATGTTCAGATCTCAGCAGAATATTCAGAATGAGATAGGCATTCTCAAATCTTTTAATCTGAACTATGAGGTCATGTATGAACTTGAGGACTTTCATGTAGTATATGTCGCTATTGGCAGGAGAGGAATTGCAGAGAGTCTTCAGTACAAGAATTCTCCGTACAAGGTTATTTATGACAGTATCTGGAATCAGCCGGTTAACAGGAGGATTGATATTAAGATTCTCTCGCCTGAGAAATATAATCTTACTATTGAAGCTAATGAATATGAGGGTGAGCACAGCTTCGGAGAGCGTTTTACAAAGTTTGGATTCGATTTTATCATTTCACCTCGTTCCCCTGAAGTACCTGTATTTAACCCGGAAGGGTCAAACAGATATTATTTTTCGTTTGCTTCACCGGCACGCCTGGCAAATATATACCGTTCAAAATTGAACATCAACCCGATAAACGAAGAAGCGACACTTGTCAACCTTAGTGTCACAGGTTCTTCACCGGATCAGGAGGCTGATTATCTCAACACACTGATGAATGCTTATATCGCCCAGGGGCTTGCGTGGAAGAGTGAAGCGGCCAAGAATACCATTAAATTCATTGATGAACAGCTTGGGATCATCTCTGACTCATTATATGAGGCAGAGAATGCCCAGGAGAATTTCCGTTTAGATAACCGCTTTTTTGATCTCACTACGGAGGGCAACCTGGTATTGCAGCGCCTCGAGCGATATGAGACGGAGAAGACGACACTGAATCTGCAAATGCAATATTATGAGTATCTGAAGGAATACCTGACTTCCCGTAATCAAAGCGGAAGTATTGTTTCTCCCAGCGCTATGGGCGTGGTTGACCAGGTTCTCATCAGGCTGGTGGAGGAACTTTCTCAGTTACAGCAGCAACAAAAACAGGTGGGTTTTGTTCTGAAAGACAACCTCCCGGCCGTGGACCTTATTGCCACCAAAATAGAGCAAGCCCAGGCCTCACTCCTGGAGAACGTATCAAACAGCATAAACCAGCTGAAAATTTCAATGGATGATGTCAGCAAGCGCATTGCTGAAGTTGAGAGGCAAATGGG